>CALDNF010000193.1 GCA_937917475.1 uncultured Faecalibacterium sp. | reverse complement strand
CGCGACGGTCTGAATGCCCGCCGCAGCCTGAGCGAGGCAAACCTGCGTCTGGTGGTCTCCATCGCCAAAAAGCATGTCGGCCACAATCTGGCATTTCTGGATCTGATCCAGGAGGGCAACATCGGCCTGATCAAGGCAGCAGAGAAGTTTGACTGTGACCGAGGCTTCCGTTTCTCCACCTATGCAACCTGGTGGATCCGGCAGGCCATCACCCGTGCCATTGCGGATCAGGCTCGTACCATCCGCATCCCGGTGCATATGGTGGAGACCATTAACCGGATGCGGCAGGCTACCAACCAGCTGGTCTATCAGAACGGCCATGAGCCCACCCCTGAAGAGCTGGCAAAGGCCATGGACATGAGCGTTGAGCGTGTCCGTGAGATCCAGCGGATGGCACAGGAGCCCGCAAGTCTGGAAAGCCCTGTGGGTGAGGAAGAGGATTCCTCTCTGGGCGATTTCGTTGCCGACGAGAACGCCGAGGCTCCCGGCAAGGCTGCCGACCGTGCCATGGTGGCCCAGCAGATCAATCAGGCCCTCAAGAGCCTGACTCCCCGTGAGGAAAAGGTCATCCGGCTCCGCTTTGGTCTGGATGATGGCCGTCCCCGCACGCTGGAGGAAGTGGGCCGTGATTTCGGTGTGACCCGTGAGCGTGTCCGCCAGATCGAGGCAAAGGCCATCCGCAAGCTGCACAGCCGCAAGTGCCTGGCTCTGCTGAACGGTCTGATCGAGTGATCTTCAAAAAATAACGCGAAAAAAGCTCTGCCGGAACCGTTCCGGCAGAGCTTTTTTGCGAAAAGAACGAAATATTTGCAAAAAGCCCTTGCCAAGCGTCGCTTTTTATGGTAAACTAATTGAGCTGTGATTGTGCTGCTATAGCTCAGTTGGTAGAGCGCATCCTTGGTAAGGATGAGGTCTCCAGTTCGAATCTGGATAGCAGCTCCAGCTTAGACACCTTGAAGCCCAAGTGGTTTCAGGGTGTTTTTGTTTTTCTTGTGCAAAACAGGACCCCGCAGACCAGATCGGCCTGCGGGGTCCTGCTTTTTGGGGGAAACAGATGTCGGGCTCTCCGTTAAAAGCGTTTAGAAATCGACCTCAGTGTCGTAGTAGCAGCACTTGAGCAGCTTTTCCATCTCTTCCTGACTGGGCTGACGGGGATTGGAGCCGGTGCAGGCGTCGCCAATGGCGTTCTTGGCGATCTCGGGCAGACGCTCCAGAAATACTTCCTCGGGAACGAAGCCCTGCTCGGTGGGATAGGAGTCGGCACCGTAGTTCTTGATGCAGTGAGGAATGTTCAGTGCATCGTTCATACCCCGCAGATACTCGATGAGCAGCTTGACCTTTTCATCGTCGTTGGCACCGCCCAGCTTCATCTCGTCGGCGATCACACCGTAACGCTTCTTGGCCTCGGGGTCCTTGGCGTTGAAGGCGATGACCTTGGGCAGATACATGGCGTTGGCGGCACCGTGGATGATGTGTGCGCCGTAATCGGCAAAGGCTGCGCCGGTCTTGTGGGCCATGGAGTGGACGATGCCCAGCAGAGCATTGGAGAATGCCATGCCGGCCAGACACTGTGCGTTGTGCATGGAGTCACGCTTGGACATATCGCCGTTGTAGCTGTCCACCAGATCGCTCTGGATCATCCGGATGGCAAAGATGGCCAGCGGATCGGTATAATCGCAGTGCGCAGTGGAGACATAAGCCTCGATGGCGTGGGTCATGGCGTCCATACCGGTGTGGGCAACCAGCTTCTTGGGCATGGTCTCGGCCAGATCGGGATCGACGATGGCGACATCGGGGGTGATCTCAAAGTCGGCGATGGGATACTTGATGCCCTTCTGATAGTCGGTGATGATGGAGAAAGCGGTCACTTCAGTGGCAGTGCCGGAGGTAGAGGAAATGGCGCAGAAGTGTGCCTTACGGCGGAGCGGCGGGATGCCGAACACCTTGCACATCTCCTCAAAGGTGATATCGGGATATTCGTATTTGATCCACATGGCCTTTGCAGCATCGATGGGGGAGCCGCCGCCCATGGCGATGATCCAGTCAGGCTCAAACTTGAGCATGGCTTCGGCACCCCGCATGACGGTCTCAACAGAGGGATCGGGTTCGATGCCTTCAAACAGTTCCACTTCCATGCCGGCTTCCTTCAGATAGGAAACTGCACGGTCGAGGAAGCCGAACCGCTTCATGGAGCCGCCGCCTACGCAGACGATGGCCTTTTTGCCGGTAAAGGTCTTCAGGGCTTCCAGAGCACCCTTGCCGTGATAAAGGTCCCGGGGAAGAGTAAAACGAGCCATAACGATTACCTCCAAAAATCAAATACTCTCACAAATGTGAAAAAATTAACCAGTTCCGTTGCAATAAGTGTACAACAAATAGGCAAAAAGTTCAATTGATGGAGGCGGAGAAAAAAGTAGCCGCTTTTTCAGCATTTCGACGAGAGGGGAAAGAAGCTTAGCCGGACAAAGAAAAAACCACCTGAATCTCAAAGGATTCAAGTGGTTTTGCTGTGGAGCTGCTATCCAGATTCGAACTGGAGACCTCATCCTTACCAAGGATGCGCTCTACCAACTGAGCTATAGCAGCAAATGGCGACCCGGATCGGGCTCGAACCGACGACCCCCAGCGTGACAGGCTGGTGCTCTAACCAACTGAGCTACCGGGCCATGATCGCTCAAGTTCATCGTCTCGACGGTTTACCGCCGGAACGTTGTTTATTATACAGGAAGAACCGGGCCTTGTCAAGCGGAAATTCAAGAAAAACGAAAAAATCCGTCAAAAACAGCGGAAGATACAAAAAACGCACAAAACCTTGCGGCTCTGTGCGTTTCTGGCAGGGGTAGTAAGTCTCGAACTCACGGCACGCGGTTTTGGAGACCGCTGCTCTACCAACTGAGCTATACCCCTAAATGTGCTGCATCGGTTGGATGCTTGATTATTATATAAAATCAGACCGAAAATGTCAAGCACAATTTTCAAGTTTTTGTCCCGCAGCAGCCGCAGCCCTCGTTTGCGGAGGGCAGGCTCTGGGCCAGCTGCTCCAACGTCACACTGTCGATGTACTGATTGATCACATCGTCCAGCCCGGCCCAGAAGGGCAGAGTGAAGCACTGCTCCGACATGGGGCACTCATTGGTCTCGCTGCCAAGGCAGGGAATGGGGGCCACGCTGCCCTCAATGGCACGCAGGATCTCCCCGGCGGTGTAGTCGGCAGGGGCCTTGGTCAGGCGGTAGCCGCCTTGACTGCCCCGCTCGCTTTTGACCAGCCCCACCCGGGCCAGCGGGGTGACGATCTGTTCCAGATATTTTAAGCTGAGGTTCTGTCGCTCACTGATCTCTTTGAGGGAGACGGTGGTGCCCGGGGCATAGCGGGCCAGTTCGGCCATCAGCCGCAGGGCGTAACGGCTCTTGGTGGAAAATTTCATAGCGTTGTACTCTCCTTGCTCTACTCTATAGTATAACACGACGGCCGGGGTTTGAAAAGCAAAAACTCTTGTACAAACAAAAAAGGTCTGTTATCATAGAATAGAGAAAGTATGACGACAGGGAGGAAATGAGATGAGTCAGAAGATCGACGCAGCCGCAGCCATCCGCCTGCTGGACGCAGGCAGGGCCGTGGCGGTGGATGTCCGGGAGCCGGACGAGTATGCGGTGGGGCACATCCCGGGGGCAAAGCTTCTGCCTCTGGGGCAGGTGCTGAGCCGGGCCGGTGAGGTGCTGCCGGACAGGAACGCCCCATGGCTGATCTACTGCCGCACCGGGCGGCGGAGCGCAGATGCGGTGCAGAAGCTGGAAAGTCTTGGCTATACCGACCTGTACGATCTGGGCGGCATCCTGAGTTGGCCCTATGAGATCGAAGGGGATTTTGAGGGACATTTCTAACGGAATATGTTCTCTTTTGCGTGCCAAAAGAGAACCAGAAAAGCACCGCTTTTTCGAGGTGCGGGCACGAATCAGGGGCTGCTCGCCCCTGATAACCCCACAGAAGATGGCAAATTTCAAAAATCAGGCGGTGTGCCGGTCGGCACAAACGCTGATCTGATTTTTGGAATTTGCTGATTTGAAAAGACGGAAGAGGGCAGAAAGATGAGTTTTAATCCGAAAAACTTTGCCGGGAGCCACTGCGGGTGCCGGTATCAGCAGGACTACCGCCCTACGCTGGGGCGGGACGGCAAGAAGGAATCCGGAACGCTGGAAGTCATCAAGTTCTACTACGATGGTGCCATCCGGATGGAACAGCACTGCTACGGCGAAGCGGCGACCTTTGTGTTCGGTGTCTGGGCAGAGCGGATGGACGAGGACGGCACCCTTTACTGGGCCCTGCCGGACCGGAAGAAGAGCTATTATGACGAAGAGTACCTGCCCAAAAAGCTGGACCGGGTGGACGAAGCCGGAAACCTTTATTTTGACGGCTCGCCCTTTCCGTGGAAGCTGGCCGACGACTTTTCCGAGGACAAACGCTGGGGCTATCCCCGGTGGAAGGTGGTTCTGGGCAAGCTGATGGGCAGGGGCTGAAAAAAGCATAAAATTTTGCGCCAAACGACGGAATCTCCTGAATTCATATTGACACAGTGGGAATACTAGGGTATAAATATAGTGTTGCCCTTTTGCCGGCAGGGTGCCGCAGGGTGGGCAGCAGCGTCAAAAAGAGAGATTTTACCGGGTTTTGGCCCGGATTTTACCCAGACGAAAGGACAGATCCCCATGGAAACTGAAAAGGTCGTATACCTTGACAACGCCGCTACCACGGCCTGCGCTCCCGAAGTGCTGGCTGTGATGGTCGAGGCTCTGAGCGGAGCCTGCGGCAACCCCAGCAGCCACTACAGCGTGGGCTACGAAGCAAAGGAGTTTGTGGACGCAGGCCGTGCACAGGTGGCAAAGGCCATCAACGCTTCCCCGGCGGAGATCTTCTTCACCGGCTGCGGCTCCGAGGCCGACAACTGGGCCGTGAAGGGCACTGCTTTTACCAAGGCCCGCCAGAACAAAAAGCACCTCATTACCAGTGCCTTTGAGCACCACGCCATCATGCACAGCATGCGCAGTCTGGAGCGGATGGGCTTTGAGGTCACCTATATCAAGCCTACCTCTGAGGGCTATATCCGCCCGGAGGATGTGGAGGCTGCCATCCGTCCCGATACCGCACTGGTCAGCATCATGATGGCCAACAACGAGATCGGCACCATCCAGCCCATCAAGGAGATCGCTGAGATCGCCCATAAGCACGGCGTGTGGATGCACACCGATGCCGTGCAGGCTGTGGGTGCTATCCCGGTGGACGTCAAGGAGCTGGGCGTGGATATGCTGTCCATGAGCGCACACAAGTTCAACGGCCCCAAGGGCATGGGTGCCCTCTACTGCCGTAAGGGTGTCTGGCCCCAGAACCTCATCGATGGCGGCAGCCAGGAAGCCCGCCACCGTGCCGGCACTGAAAACGTGGCCGGCATCGCCGGTATGGGCAAGGCCCTTGAAATGGCAACGGCGAACATCGAAGCCCGGATGGCTCACGAGCAGGAGCTGCGGGACTATGTTATCGACCGTGTTCTCAAGAACATCCCTGAAGCCCGTCTGAACGGTGGCCGTGCGCCCCGTCTGCCCGGCAATGTGAACATCAGCTTCCCGGGTCTGGAAGGTGAGACCATCCTGCTGGATCTGGATATGCACAACATCTGCGCATCCACCGGCTCTGCCTGCAACTCTGACAGCCTTGATCCCAGCCACGTTCTGCTGAGCATCGGCGTGCCGGAGGAGATCGGTCACGGCTCGATGCGGTTCACATTCGGCCCCCAGAACACCATGGAAGAAGCAAAGTATCTGTGCGATGTGCTGGAGGAAGTGATCCCCCGCCGCCGTGCGATGAGTTGTATGTGGCTGCAGGGCCAGAACAAGGCCCGCCAGTTCAGCCTGAAGGGAGAAGAATAATTATGGCAAGCATGTATAGCGCAAAGGTCATGGAGCATTTCGCAAATCCGCACAACGTGGGTGAGATCCCCGACGCAAACGGCGTGGGTGAAGTCGGCAACCCCAAGTGCGGCGACATCATGCGGATGTACCTGAAGATCGAGAACAACGTCATCGTTGACGTCAAGTTCCTCACCTTCGGCTGCGGTGCAGCCATCGCTACCAGCAGCATGGCTACCGACCTTATCAAGGGCAAGACCATCGACGAGGCTCTCAAGCTGACCAACAAGGCTGTTGTGGAAGCTCTGGAAGGTCTGCCTCCCATCAAGGTCCACTGCTCCGTTCTGGCTGAGCAGGCTGTCAAGGCTGCCCTGTCCGACTATTACCGCCGTCAGGGCATCGATCCGGAACCCATCGTGGGCAAGCTGGAAGAGGATTGCGACCACTGCGACGGCGACAGCTGCGGTGTCTGATCGGATTTCATAAAATAACAGCAAGTCCCCCTGAACTCATTTGAGGTTCAGGGGGACTTTTATGTTACGGCTTTAAGCTCTCCAGCACTTTATTCACCACATCCAGCGGCACCTGCCCGGGGGCACTGGCCTGCCCGGGATTGGCAAAGGTCATGGCAGAGCCAAAGGCTTCCCCGCACAGGCGGCTGACGGCTCCCAAAGCTCCCATGCTCATGGTGATGACCGGAGTCTCGGGGTGGAGGCGGGCCATCTCTTCCGTAGCGGCCAGCAGTTCCAATACATCCGCAGGGCAGGTAGGCATGACGGCCAGCTTGGGCAGGTCGGCTCCGGCAGCCTGCATGGCAGTGAGCCGGGATACCATCTCGGCCCGGGAGGGTGTTTTGTGGAAGTCATGGCTGGAACAGACCACCTTCACCCCAGCGGCGTGGGCCTGCGCAATGAGCTCCGGCAAAGTCTCACCGGTAGGAAAGAACTCAATGTCCAGCAGGTCGGCACAGCCGGCAGCGCAGACGGCGGCGCAGAACCCGGCGTACTGTTCCGGGGTCAGAGCGGTTTCGCCGCCCTCGGCCTTGGTGCGGAAGGTGACCAGCAGCAGTTTTTCCCTTAGTGCAGCCCGCAGGCCGTGCAGGCACCGGGTCAGGGCGTCAGGGTCCAGTGCGGCGGGGAACCAGTCGGCCCGCCATTCCACACAATCTGCCTGCAATGTGGAAAACTCCGCCGCCTTTTGCAGAATGGCGGCTTCCTCCCGCTCTACAATGGGCAGAATGACCTTGGGGCGACCCGCCCCGATGGCGCAGCCCCGGACAGTAACGATCGACATTAAAATACCACTCCCTCTTGCTTTGGTCTCAGGATACCCCGCCTGGGCGGCTCTTGTCAAGCCTGCCGAGGCAAAAAGAAAGGAGCGGGAGAGTTTTTGGTCAAAATGGCTCTTGTGAAATCGGGAGAGATAGAGTACAATAAGCGCAGCAAGGGCAGCGTGGCCAAGTATGGGTCACGTTGCCTTTTTTGTTTATGTTGAGCGGGAGGGAAAACCATGAAGGAAATGAAAACGACGGCGCAGGTCCTTGTGGACTGTCTGGAAGCCGAGGGCGTGGATGTGATCTTCGGCATCCCGGGCGAGGAGACGCTGGATCTGATGTTTGCCATCCGGGACAGCAAGATCCGGTTCATCCCGGTGCGTCATGAGCAGGGAGCGGCTTTTATGGCCGATGTGTATGGCCGTCTGACTGGCCGGGCGGGGGTCTGCCTGTCCACACTGGGCCCCGGTGCTACCAATCTGGTCACCGGCGTGGCAGATGCCTATCTGGACGGTGCGCCGCTTGTGGCCATCACCGGGCAGGTGGGAACCGACCGGATGCAGCTGACCAGCCACCAGTATCTGGACCTGACAGCGATGTTCGAGCCAATCACCAAGCGTTCCAAGCAGATCATCCGGCCTGACACGGTGGGCGAGATTGTCCGTTTGGCCTTCAAACACGCCGAAAAAGGTAAGCCCGGTGCAACGCACATCGACCTGCCCCAGAACATCGCCAAGATGCCTGCGGATGCAGTTCCTCTGAAGCGGCAGAACCAGCACGACCTCTACGCTGACCCGGTGGAGATCACGGCGGCAGGCAAGATCATCAGTGAGGCGAAGAATCCGGTTATTCTGGCCGGTGCAGGGGCTGTCCGTGCCCATGCGGCGGCGGCCATTACGGAAATGGCTGACCGGCTGCATATCCCGGTGGTCAATACCATGATGGCAAAGGGCATCATTCCGAAGGATGACAAATACAGCCTTTGGACCATCGGCATCCCTCAGAAAGACTATGTGAATCAGGTCTTTGACCGGGCCGATGTGGTCATTGCCATCGGCTATGATATCGTGGAATGTGCTCCCGCAAAATGGGGGGCACGCCCGGATATGACCATCGTTCATATTGATAACGCCCCGGCGGATGTCAACAAGCGGTATCAGCCCGCCGTTGAGGTGGTGGGTGACATTACCGAGAGTGTCTATGAGCTGCTGCGCTGTGCCCGGCGGACAGAGGAGCCGGAGTTTGCGCTGGCTCTCCGCCGCACAATGGAAGCGGAGCACGAGGAAATGGCAAAGAGCGACAGCTGCCCCATGAAACCGGCCCGCATCCTCGCTGATGTGCGAAAGGTCATGGGCCCCAGTGATATCCTGGTCAGCGATGTGGGTGCCCATAAAATGTGGATCGCCCGTCACTATGACTGCTACGAGCCCAATACCTGCCTGATCTCCAATGGCTTTGCCAGCATGGGATTCTCCATCCCGGGTGCTTTTGCAGCAAAGCTGCTCTATCCGGACAAAAAGGTGCTGGCTGTTTGCGGTGACGGCGGCTTTATGATGAACAGTCAGGAACTTGAGACCGCAGTCCGGGAGAAGGTGCCCTTTGTGACCCTGATCTGGGAGGACGCAAGCTATGGCCTCATCAAGTGGAAAGAACAGGAGCAGTTCGGCGGAGAGCATTGCTATGTGGACTTTACCAATCCGGATTTCAAGATGCTGGCCGAAGCAATGCACTGCAAGGGATATCGGGTGGAAAAGGCAGAAGATCTGATCCCCACACTGGAAGATGCGTTCCAGCAGAAAGTGCCCAGCGTGATCGTTGTTCCGGTAGACTACAGCGAAAATATGAAGCTGTCGCAGCATCTCAAAGAGGTTTATGCCCAGAAAGAGTAAAATGGTCAGATACTTATATATAGGATAGTAAAAGGGGCTGTTGCACAAGCCCTAACAAAAAGACCGGAGTTATTTAGCCAAAAG
>CALDNF010000192.1 GCA_937917475.1 uncultured Faecalibacterium sp. | reverse complement strand
GGGGTCGATGGGGATGTAGGGGCAGGTCCAGCGGTGCTCGTTGTGCTCCTTGCGGTAAGCCATGCCCTTTGCAATGGCATCCTGATGGCTGCCCGAGAAGGCGGCAAACACCAGCTGCCCGGCATAGGGGGTGCGCTCGTAGATGTGCATCCGGGTCACCCGCTCATAGGTGGCGCAGATGGAAGGCATATCGGAGAAGTCCAGCTTGGGGTCAACGCCGTGGCTGTACATATTCATAGCCAGCGTCACAGCGTCCACGTTGCCGGTGCGCTCGCCGTTGCCGAAGAGGCAGCACTCCACACGCTGCGCACCGGCCAGCACAGCCAGCTCGGCACAGGCTACGCCGGTGCCCCGGTCATTGTGGGGGTGGGTGGAGATGATAACGCTGTCGCGGTACTTGAGGTGTTTGTCGCAGTACTCGATCTGGTTTGCGTAGACGTGAGGCATACTCATCTCGACGGTGACCGGCAGGTTGATGATCATGGGCCGGTCGGGAGTGGGCTGCATGATGTCCAGCACGGCGTTGCAGACCTCCACAGCGTAGTCTACTTCGGTGCCGGTAAAGCTCTCGGGGCTGTACTCAAAGAGGAAGTTGCCTTCGTACTCCTGACTCAGCTGCTTGACCAGCTTTGCACCGTCGATTGCGATCTGCTTGATCTCCTCCTTGGACTTGTGGAACACCTGCTCCCGCTGGGCCACCGAGGTGGAGTTGTAGAAGTGGATGACAGCCCGGGGTGCGCCCTTGACGGCCTCGAAGGTGCGGCGGATGATGTGATCCCGGCACTGAGTCAGCACCTGCACGGTGACGTCCTCGGGGATCATGTTCTTTTCAATCAGGGTCCGCAGGAACTCATACTCGGTGTCGCTGGCGGCAGGGAAGCCGACCTCGATCTCTTTAAAGCCGATCTTGACCAGCATCTGGAAGAACTCAAGTTTTTCTTCCAGACTCATGGGAACGATCAGAGCCTGATTGCCGTCCCGCAGGTCCACGCTGCACCATGCAGGGGCGGTCTCGATGTGATCCTTCTTGACCCAGCTGTCATAACCGGCGGGTACCGGGTAATAACCCGGAGCGTACTTGGTAGCGTCCATCATTGCTTTGTCCTCCTAAAATACTGCTTCCCTCTGCTGCAGGGCCCGCACACGAACGGTATATCGGACTTTCTTCGTCTGGCTTGCGCTTGCCCGATATGCCAAGGGCTCTCCCTTTGGGAGAGCTGGCACGGAGTGCCTGAGAGGGTATAGAAAAGGCCCTCGTCACTCAAAGGCCGTGACCTCTGAGAGACGAGGACCTGTAAATCCATTACAGGGCACCCGTGGTACCACTCTCTTTGCTGCGTCCTGCAAGACACAGCCACTCAATACGATCGGCTTTTCGGCGAATCGCTGCCCCGCAGTAACGGTGGGCATCCGTCAGGGCCTACTGTCCGCTTCAGCCCTGCCGCTCAGGGGCCAGTAACCGAAACCCTCCGCACTGCCTTGCACCGTCCGGCAGCTCTCTGCACGCAGAAGAAGATCGTTTTTTCCCCGTCAAAGCGTTTGCACTTTCTTGAAGTGAATTCAGTTTACCAGACTTCACCGGCAGTGTCAAGAAGTTTGACACAGAACAAAAATGAAACAAATTCACAAAAGATACGGCACAATTTTACAAATTTTGTCTGCGAATCAACGATACGTTTTGGATAGGGCTGCGGGATTCCCTTTGTTAAGTTTCTGCGAAGTTTTTGCAAAGTTCGCCTCCGTGCTATGGTTTTTGGGTTTTTCCTGTGTTATAGTGGACGCAGAAAAAATAAGTGGAGGAGACCGACATGAAAGAAGTCAAAACGCCCAAAAAGCCATTGGCCATCTATTATACCATCGTGCTGCTGGTGCTGCTGGTGCTCAACTTCGTTCTGGTGCCCTGGATGACGGAACGCCAGATCAAAGAAGTGGATTACGGCACCTTTATGAGCATGACGGAAAAACAGGATATCGGCAAGGTGGATATTGAATCCAATCAGATCATCTTTACCGATAAAGAAAACAGTCAGGTCTACAAGACCGGCCTGATGAATGACCCCAACCTGACCCAGCGGCTCTACGATGCCGGGGCGGAATTTTCCAGCGAGATCGTGGAACAGGGCTCGCCGGTGGTCAGCTTTCTGGTCTGGTTCCTTCTGCCCATCCTTCTCTTCTCCTTCATCGGCAACCAGATGAATAAGAAGCTGATGGAAAAAGCAGGAGGCGGCCCGGGAGCCATGATGTTTGGCGGGGCAGGCAAGTCCAACGCCAAGGTCTATGTCCAGTCCACCCACGGCATCCGGTTTGCGGATGTGGCCGGTGAGGATGAGGCCAAAGAAAATTTGCAGGAGATCGTCGATTATCTCCATGACCCCAAAAAGTATGAGGAGATCGGCGCATCCATGCCCAAGGGCATCCTGCTGGTGGGCCCTCCGGGCACCGGCAAGACCATGCTGGCAAAGGCTGTGGCAGGCGAATCCAATGTGCCCTTCTTCTCCATTTCGGGTTCTGAATTCGTGGAAATGTTCGTGGGCATGGGGGCTTCCAAAGTCCGTGACCTCTTCAAACAGGCCAAGGAAAAGGCCCCCTGCATTGTCTTTATTGATGAGATCGATGCCATTGGCCAGAAGCGGAACAGCGGAGCCTACGGCGGCAATGACGAGCGGGAACAGACCCTGAATCAGCTGCTTACCGAGATGGACGGCTTTGAGGGCAACACCGGCGTTATCATTCTGGCGGCCACCAACCGTCCCGAATCCCTTGACCCCGCACTGACCCGCCCGGGCCGGTTCGACCGCCGTGTGCCGGTGGAACTGCCGGATCTCAAGGGCCGGGAAGAGATCCTGAAAGTTCATGCAAAGAAGGTCAATCTGGCCCCCGGCATTGATTTTGGCACGGTGGCCCGGATGGCTTCGGGTGCATCCGGCGCAGAGCTGGCGAATATCGTCAACGAAGCCGCCCTCCGTGCCGTCCGCAACGGTCGCAAGAGCGTGACAGAAGCCGATCTGGAAGAGAGCATCGAAGTGGTCATTGCAGGCTACCAGAAGAAGAACTCCATCCTGACCGACCACGAAAAGTGCGTGGTGGCCTATCATGAGATCGGTCATGCGCTGGTGGCGGCATTGCAGAGCCACTCTGCTCCGGTGCAGAAGATCACCATCATCCCCCGTACTTCCGGCGCACTGGGCTATACCATGCAGGTGGAGGAGGGCAACCACTACCTGATGACCAAAGAGGAGCTGGAAAACAAGATCGCAACCCTCACCGGCGGACGTGCCGCCGAGGAAGTGGCGTTCGGTTCCATTACCACTGGTGCTTCCAATGATATCGAGCAGGCCACCAAGCTGGCCCGGGCTATGCTGACCCGGTACGGCATGAGCGATGACTTTGATATGGTGGCTTTGGAGACCGTCAACAACCAGTACCTCGGCGGCGATACCTCGCTGGCCTGCTCGGCTCAGACCCAGCGGGAAATCGACCAGAAGGTAGTGGAGCTGGTGAAGGCGCAGCACGAAAAGGCCCTTAAGATCTTGACCGACAACCGTGCAAAGCTGGATGAACTGGCAAAGTACCTCTATGAGAAAGAGACCATCACCGGCGAAGAGTTTATGGAGATCCTGAACAAAGAAAAAACGGAAAATTAAGCCATAACGTCAAAAATCCCCCTGCGATGCAGATGCACCGCAGGGGGATTTTGTCAGTTTATGGAGAAATCACTTGAGGACAGCACCCAGATTTGCACTGGTGACCATCCGGGCATAGCGGCTCAGCCAGCCGGTCTTGATGTTGGGTTCGGGCGCAACATACTTTGCCTTGCGCTCGGCCAGCACCTCGTCGGAGACTTCAAGGGTGATCTTGGCGTTAGGGATATCGATGTTGATGATATCGCCCTCCTCGATCAGGCCGATGGGGCCGCCGGAAGCAGCTTCGGGGCTGACATGGCCAATGGCGGCACCACGGGATGCGCCGGAGAAGCGGCCATCGGTGATGAGGGCTACGGTTTTGTCCAGCTTCATGCCGGCCAGTGCGGAGGTGGGGTTGAGCATCTCACGCATACCGGGGCCGCCCTTGGGGCCTTCGTACCGGATGACCACCACATCGCCCGGGACGATCTGCCCGGCGTAGATGGCGGCAATGGCGGTCTCCTCGCTGTTGAAGACCCGGGCCGGGCCGGAGTGCTGCTGCATCTCGGGAGCCACGGCACTGCGCTTGACCACGCAGCCGTCC
>CALDNF010000191.1 GCA_937917475.1 uncultured Faecalibacterium sp. | reverse complement strand
TCTCGGCCAACCCCATCCCCGGCAACGAGAAGAGCGTGACCAAGATCGTCAACGGCCTGCTCCTGCTGGGTGCAGAGGTCATCTACGAGAGTATGTATGACGTCCACGTTTCGGGCCACGCCTGCCAGGAAGAGCAGAAGCTGATGCTCAGCCTGACTAAGCCCAAGTATTTCCTGCCGGTCCACGGCGAGTACAAGCAGCTCAAAAAACACGCCCTCACCGCTGCAAGTCTGGGCATCCCCACCAGCAACATCCTCATTGCGGAGAACGGCTCCAATGTGATCCTGACGCAGGACGAGATCAAGCTGGGCGAGCCGGTCACCGCCGGTGCCGTCATGGTGGACGGCCTTGGCGTGGGCGATGTGGGCAATGTGGTCCTGCGGGACCGCAAGCATCTGTCGGAAGATGGTCTGGTGATCATCGTGGCCACCGTGGACAGCAAGACCGGAAAAGTGCTGGCCGGGCCGGATCTGGTCAGCCGGGGCTTTGTCTACGTGCGGGAGAATGAGAGCCTGATGGACGGCGCCCAGAGCATCGTGGAGACGGCCCTTGACCGCTGCGTGGAAGAGCACGTCCGGGATTGGAACAGCGTCAAGACCCGGGTGCGGGAGGCTCTGAGCAGCTATATCTATCGCCGCACCAAGCGCAGCCCCATGATCCTCCCGATTCTGATGGAGGTCTGAGCAAACTGCCGGGCACACGGCCCGGAGAACCGACGGTCAGGAGGCAGAAGAATTCATGAAACACAAACCAAGATGGACTCTGGAGATCCTGACGGTCAGTCTGGCGATCCTCTGCGCACTGATGGCGGTCGCCCTGCTGGTGCAGCGGCCGGCGGTGTGGCCCGCCCTGCTGGTGCTGGTGGTGCTGTGGGGAATCGCTGTGGGAATCTTCCGCTATAGGCTGCGGGGCTGGACGGCCCGGTGGATCTGCGGCGGAGACTTTGAAAAATCGAAAGCGAAATTCAGCCTGGAACCGCTGTCCCAGCCAGCGGCTCTCCTGTCCGGAGAGACGGTGCTGTGGTACAACAATCGGTTCCGGGAGACCATTTTAAAGGGAGACGACCTGCTCATGAGCCGGGCACAGAAACTTCTGCCCGGACTGGACCTGCAGCAGGCCCGGAAGCCGGAAGGGCAGCAGCTCAATCTGGCAGATGGAGTGTGGAATGTCCACAGCTCCACCGTGCCCGGCAATGCCGAGAGCATGACGCTGCTGATCTTCAACGAGGAGACCGCTCTGCGCCGGGTGGAGGCCGAATACAAGGCCAGCCGCCCGGGGTATCTGGTCTTTTTGGTGGACGGCTACGACGATGTGTTCAGCGATATGCTGGATAGCGAGCGGGCCCGTCTGCTGGAAGGCATCAACCGGGTGCTGGAAGATATGATTGGCCGGGGCACCGGTTTTCTGCGCCGGGTGGCCAGCGGCCGCTATATCGCCGTGGTGGAAGAACGCCAGCTGGAGCAGTTTGCCCGGCGGGGTTATGACGTGCTGGACAAGATCCGTGCGCTGGACCCCAGTGTGAACCTTTCACTGTCCATCGGCGTGGGCCGTGGGGCCAAGACCCTGCGGGAAGCTCAGGACATGGCGGTGCAGGCGTTGGATATGGCACAGGGCCGGGGCGGCGATCAGGCTGCGGAAATGACCCCCGACGGCTTTACCTTCTATGGCGGCGTGAGCCATGGCGTGGAAAAGCGCAGCAAGGTGCGGAGCCGCATCGTGGCCGATCAACTGGTCAAGCTCATCAAAGAAGCCGATCATGTGGTCATCATGGGCCACCGAATGAGCGATCTGGATGCCATTGGTTCGGCAGAGGGTGTACTGCGGATCTGCAAGATCTGCGACGTGCCTGCTGTTATTGCAGTCCGCCGGGATGCAACACTGGCAGGCAGCCTCATCGATGCTCTGGTCAAGGCCGGGCAGGAGGATGACTTCATCGACCCCAAAGCCGCTCTGCCCATCATCTCCAAAAAGACCCTCTGCATCGTGGTAGATACATATCAGGTCAATCTGGTAGAGAGCAAGGAGATTTTGGAAAAATGCGGAAAGGTGGCCGTCATTGACCACCACCGCAAGGGTGTGGGCTTCATCGAAAACCCGGCTTTGGTCTGCCACGAGCCCTATTCCTCCTCGGCCAGTGAACTGGTCACCGAGCTGCTGCAATACGTCGGCAGCCGGGAAAACAAGCCCAACCGGGTGGAAGCCGAGGGCCTGCTCTCGGGCATCATGCTGGATACGAGGGATTTTACCCTTCACACCGGTGTGCGGACCTTTGAGGCAGCGGCCGCCCTGCGGCGGTACGGTGCAGAGACCGAGCGGGTGCGTCAGCTCTTTGATGTGACCATGGTGGAGTACAACGCCAAGGCGGAGCTGGTGGAGAAAGCACAGATGTATAAGAACTGTGCCATCTCGGTCAGCCGGGAGATCGCCCCCGAAGCCCGGGTGGCGGTGGCGCAGGCGGCAAATGACCTGCTGACCATCCAGAATGTGGAAGCCAGCTTTGTGGCGGTGCAGGCGGGCACCGGGGTGAATATCTCGGCCCGCAGTCTGGGAGCCGTCAACGTACAGGTCATCATGGAATCGCTGGGCGGCGGCGGGCATCAGACCATGGCGGCAGCTCAGCTCAAACACATCACCCCCGAAGCGGCCCGTGCCCGCATCCAGACCGCAATCGACCAGTACCGGGAATCGCAGAAGAAGAGCGCACCCGATATCGACCACTAAACAGGAGAAACAACCATGAAACAGTATGATTATCTCATTGTCGGCGCAGGCCTTTACGGTGCTGTGTTTGCGCATGAAGCCAAGAAGGCTGGCAAGCGGTGCCTGGTCATCGACAAGCGGGACCACATTGCAGGCAACATCTACACCGAAAAAGTGGAGGGCATCAATGTCCACCGCTACGGCGCACATATTTTCCACACCAACAATAAGGCCGTCTGGCAGTACGTCAATCAGTTTGCGGAGTTCAACCGCTACACCAACAGTCCGGTGGCAAACTACCATGGCGAAATTTATAATCTGCCCTTCAACATGAACACCTTCAATAAGATGTGGGGCGTGGTGACTCCCGCCGAGGCCAAGGCAAAGATCGAGGAGCAGAAGGCACAGGCAGGCATCACCGACCCGAAAAATCTCGAAGAGCAGGCCATCAGTCTGGTGGGCACCGACATCTACGAAAAGCTCATCAAGGGCTACACCGGCAAGCAGTGGGGCCGTCCCTGCACCGAACTGCCTGCGTTCATCATCAAGCGTCTGCCGGTCCGCTTTACCTATGATAATAACTATTTCAATGCGCTGTATCAGGGCATCCCCAACGGCGGCTACACGGCCATGGTGGAAAAGATGCTGGACGGCGTGGAGGTCCGGCTGAGCGTGGATTATCTGGCCGATAAGGCAAATCTGGATGCACTGGCTGACAAGGTGGTTTACACCGGCCCGGTGGATGCGTACTTTGACTACAAGCTGGGAGCTTTGCAGTATCGCAGTGTCCGGTTTGAGACCGAGGTGCTGGACACCGACAACTATCAGGGCAACGCCGTGGTCAATTACACGGATGCTGAGACCCCCTACACCCGCATCATTGAGCACAAGCACTTTGAGTTCGGCACCCAGCCCAAGACTGTGATCAGCCGGGAGTACAGTGCGGAGTGGAAAAAGGGCGATGAACCCTATTATCCGGTCAACGATGAAAAGAACGGCGCACTCTATGCCGAGTACAAGAAGATGGCCGACGCTGAGCCGGGGGTCATCTTTGGCGGACGGCTGGGCGAGTACAAGTATTACGATATGGATAAAGTAATTGAAGCTGCACTCGATGTTGTAAACAAAGAGCTTGCCGAATAAGTTCAATTGCTGTATACTATAGCCACAAGAACTGCACCTGAAAACAGGTGAGAAGTGAGGGATAACATCATGAAAGTGATTCTGAATCAGGACGTCAAGGGCATTGGCAAGAAGGACGAGATCCATGAGGTCTCCGATGGCTACGCCCGCAACTTTCTGTTTCCGCGCAAGCTGGCTGCTGTGGCCGATGCAAGCGCAGTGAATATCGCCAAGGGCAAGGAGGCTGCTGCCGACTTCCATGAGGCAGAAAACGTAGCTGCAGCACAGGCTCTGGCCGCAAAGATCAACGGCAAGACCGTCGTCATCAAGGCAAAGGGCGGCGCATCCGGCCGTCTGCATGGCAAGGTCACCGGCAAGGAAGTGGCCGCCGCCCTGTCCGCTCTGGCCGGTGCCGAGATCGACAAGAAGAAGATCGAGATGGAGACCAAGGACATCAAGGACGCAGGTGTGTTCAACGGCAAGGTGCGTCTGCACGTTGGCGTTGTGGCCTCTTTCAAGATCCAGGTGGAAGTGGAGCAGGTCTGATCACCCGCTTTGTCTGCGCCCCCTCATGGCAGGGGGCGTTTTTTGTATAGGAGAAGGACCCGATCATGCCGAACGAACGACACTATTCCAATGAACTGAACCTTGAAAGTGTGGGCATCAACCTGCCCTACAATATGCAGGCGGAGCAGAGCGTGCTGGGTGCGGTGCTGCTCAAGCCTGAAACCCTGACCGACTTGGTGGAGATCATCCGGCCGGAGATGTTCTACACCCGCCAGAACAGCCAGATCTATTCGGAAATGCTCCGGCTGTTCACCAGCGACCAGACCATTGACTTTGTCACCCTGCTGGATGCTGTGATCTCAGACGGCGTGTTCCCCAGCGCAGATGAAGCCAAAGTCTACCTGACCGGTCTGGCGGAAACGGTGCCCAGCATCTCCAATGTCAAGGCGTATGCCCAGATCGTACAGGAAAAATATCTGGTCCGCCAGCTGATGGGGGTTGCCAAGGACATTTTACAGGATGCCGGAGACGAGCCCGATGCCGACCTTCTGCTGGAAAACGCAGAGCAGCGGATCTACGAGATTCGCTCCGGGCGGGATTCCAGTGCACTGACGCCTCTTTCTTCCAGCATGGTGGAGACCCTGACCAACCTGCAGAAGATCAGCGGCCCCGATGCGGACAAGTATAAGGGAATCCCCACTGGATTCCGGCTGCTGGATACGGTTCTCACCGGCCTTGGCCGGGGCGACCTCATCATTCTGGCCGCCCGCCCCGGTATGGGCAAGACCAGTTTTGCGCTGAACATTGCCACCCGGGTCGCCATGCAGCAGAAGGTTCCGGTGGCTATCTTCAGCCTTGAAATGACCAAAGAGCAGCTGACCAACCGAATCCTCTCGGCAGAGGCCGGCATTGATAGTCAGGCCTTCCGTACCGGTGCTCTCCGGGCCGAGGATTGGGAGTATCTGGCTCTGGCAACGGAAAAACTTCACGATGCACCGATCTATATGGACGATACTTCGGGTATTACCATCACCGAGATGAAAGCCAAGATCCGCCGGGTCAATCAGGACCCTGCCCGGCCCAATGTCGGCCTGATCGTCATTGACTACCTGCAGCTGATGACCACCGGCCAGCGCAGCGAGAACCGTGTGCAGGAGATCAGCTCCATCACCCGAAATCTCAAAATCATGGCCAAAGAGATGAATGTGCCCATCATCGCGCTGAGCCAGCTCTCCCGTGCCGTGGAGAAGCAGGGCAACAACTCGAGCCACCGGCCCCAGCTGTCCGACCTGCGTGATTCTGGTTCCATCGAGCAGGATGCAGACTGCGTTCTCTTCCTGTACCGCGACTCCTATTACGCCAGCCAGAACCCCGACGGGGCCGAAGTGGACGCTGATACCGCCGAGTGCATCGTGGCAAAGAACCGTCACGGTGAGACCAGCACGGTGCCGCTGGGCTGGGATGGTGCACACACCCGCTTCATGGATGTGGACTTCAAGCGCTGATGGACTACGAAGAGATTTTGCAGACTGTCCGGGACTTCTGCGTCCGGGAGAGTCTGTTGGAAGGAAAAAAGCGGCTGGCACTGGCTGTTTCGGGCGGGGCAGACAGTATGGCTCTGCTCTGTCTGATGCGCCTGCTGGCCGAAGAAAAT
>CALDNF010000190.1 GCA_937917475.1 uncultured Faecalibacterium sp. | reverse complement strand
GGTTCTTCGGAGCTGATGACCAACCTTTCCATGTCGCTGGTGAACATCCTTTATAATTACCAGCTCCTCCGTTTTGCAGGCGAAGACGGTGTGGCGGCCTATGGTGTTATTATGTACGCTGCGTTCCTGTTTATTGCAGTGTTCGTGGGCTATGCGGTGGGCAGTGCTCCCATTGTCAGCTACCACTACGGTGCACGGAACCGCAGGGAGGTCAACAACCTTTATAAAAAGAGTCTGCGGCTGATCGCTGTAGTGGCGGTGGTGATGACCGGAGTTTCTATGGTGCTGATCCCTCATGTGGCCCGGTTCTTTGTGGGCTATGATGCGGATTTGCTGGCTCTGACCAGCCGGGCGTTCCGGCTGTATGCCCTGAGCTTTCTCATCATGGGCTTCAACGTCTATGCGTCTTCCTTCTTTACAACGTTGGGAGACGGTGTGACCAGTGCCCTGATCTCTTTCCTGCGGACGCTGCTGTTTCAGGTGGCGGCGGTGCTCATCCTGCCCGAGCTTCTGGGCGGCATCGACGGCGTGTGGCTGGCTGTTACCGCTGCGGAACTGGCAGCACTGGTGGTCAGTGCGGCAATGTTTGTTACGAAGGATAAAGTATTCCATTACCGGGAAGCGGAATAAATATAAGACGAACCCCTTCGGAGTGTCCGCCTCCGAAGGGGTTCGTCTTTTGTGAGAAAAGCCAATGGCGTGTGAAAAATTCAATTATTCATCAAACTGAAACTCCACCAGCTCACAGTTTCTGATGCCGAAAGCGGCGTACTCTTCGTTGGTCATATCGGTGAAGTAAGACTTGACCACCCGGGCGATGCCGTTGTGAGCCACCAGAAGATAGGTTTTGCTTTCATCGGCCCGCAGCTCGTCCAACAGGTTGTAGATGCGCTGGGCCAACTGCAACATGCTCTCGCCGCCGCTGTACCGGTCGGCAAAGTGGGTCTTGGAGACTTTGAATTCTGCACCGTCCCGGGGCGTGCCCTCGTAGCGGCCAAAGCACTGCTCCCGCAGGCGGGGTTCCACCCGGGCGGGGATGCCGGTGGCTGCGGCGATGGCCTTGGCGGTGTCGGCGGCACGGCTCAGGGGAGAGTAGAGGATCTCATCAATGGCAAGGCCGCTGTTTTTGACCAGCTCCCCGGTCTGTGCGGCCTGCTGGCGGCCCCGCTGGGTCAGGGGGCTGTCGGTCATACCGCAGATCTTGTTTTCCACGTTCCACACGGTCTCGCCGTGGCGGACAAAGTAGATGCTGTGCATAGGATTCTCCTTTTTGGTTTTACAGTCGGCGCAGTTTATGAGCTTCCAAAGCTACAGTGCAGCCCTCCTGAATATCAAGGGCGGTGAGCTGGGCATCGGGGTAGGCGATGACCCGGCGGCTGCCGTCATCGGCTTCCAGAAGGACATCACAGCAGACCGGCTGGCCTTCTTCCAGCTCCTCGCAGCCGTAAAGCTGCTCATCGATCCGCAGAACACGGAATATTTCCATGGGTCAACCCTCCTTTTCCTTTTATTATAAAGCGGCGGCAGTCCAGCGTCAACCGCCTGCCTTGACAGGAGCGGGCGGTTCCTGATAAGATAAAGCCATATTGCTGTTTTTGGCTTTCAAAAGAAAAGGGAGAAGAACGTGAACATTACAGAGTTGCGATACCTGACCGCCATCATGAAATGGGGATCGGTCAGTGCGGCGGCAAAGCAGCTTTATGCGGCGCAGCCCAATGTGAGCAAGGCCCTGAAAAATCTGGAAGAAGAGTACAACCTTCGCATTTTTGAGCGGTCCTCCACCGGCATGATCCCCACAGAGCAGGGACGGCATTTCATTGAGCAGGCCCAGCGGGTGCTGGATGAGGTGGACCGGCTGAATCAGGGGGCGCAGGAGGAGCAGAAGCAGTGTGCAGAGCTGCGGGTGATGCTGCCTCATGCGACCTATGCGTCCTATGCGGCAGTGGACTATCTGGAGCAGGCGGCAAATGTGGAGCGGCTGCGGGTGCACATCCGGGAAGGCGGCTCGATGGAAGCGTTGGATTTTGTGCTCCGGCGGGGATACCATCTGGCGTTGCTGCGGTATGCAGTGGAGGACGATGAGCATTACATCCACTATTGCGCCCGGCGGGGGCTGAAAATGGAGCCGGTGATGGACTTTGAGTACAGCCTGCTGACCAACCGGGACGGTCCACTGGCAAAGCGGGAAATTCGGGAGCTGTCGGAGCTGGATCGTTATATGGAGATCGTTCACGATGATTTTCAGCTGCCCGGAGAGGACGGCGGCGATGGTGTGCGCTGGCACGTCAACCAGAAACGCCGTATCCATGTCTATGAGCGGTGCAGTCAGTTCTCCATTTTGCAGCGTCTGCCCACAGCCTATATGTGGGCTTCGCCCATACCGCAGCATGCATTGGAGCAGTACCATCTGGTGCTGAAGAAATGCCCGGCTCAGAAGCAGCGGATGAAAGATGTGCTGGTCTATCCGGACAATGGCAGCCTCCGCCCGGAAGAGCGGACCTTTATCACGCTGCTCCATCAACAGGCAGCGCAGACGGTGAAAGTATAAAAAACGAAGATCGTGTTCTGAGAAGGGGACCATCTGCCCGGTGCAGTGGTCCCCTTTTACTGTGCAGAGAACTGACGAATTGTAGTAAAAATCCGGGATGAATGTGCAATGTGCACAAAAAACGGCATAAAAGTTTGTGAGTGGGAGCCCTGACCGCTCCCGGAAAAGATCAACCCTTCCGAAATTAGAGAAAATTTCCGAAGACACGGCAAAAATACTTTTTGTGGGGAAGGAGTGACGAGAACACTATATAATTTTTGATATGACGGCCATTCCGGATAGATATTACTCATTTTATGAAGAATGTGTTAACATGAAGCCAGAGATCGGTTTGTGCAGTCGGTTTGTCAGAACCGGCTGTGAAAACGAAAAAGGAGGTTTCTGGTATGATTAGTTTCTTACTCTGTTTGGCGATTCTGATCGGAGGCTACTTCGTCTACGGCAAGATCGTTGACAACACGTTCGGACCGGACGACCGTGAAACTCCTGCTGTCCGCATCAACGACGGCGTTGACTACGTTGTGATGCCGCAGTGGAAGCTGTTCCTCGTCCAGCTGCTGAACATTGCGGGCCTCGGCCCCATCTTCGGTGCACTGCAGGGCGCATTGTGGGGCCCCGTGGTGTTCCTGTGGATCACCTTTGGTACCATCTTTGCAGGTGGTGTCCACGACTACTTCTCCGGCATGATGAGCGAACGTAACGACGGTGGCTCTATTGCTGAGATCACCGGCAAGTATCTGGGCCCTGTGATGCAGAACATCATGCGTGTGTTCTCCGTCGTCCTGCTGATCATGGTCGGTACCGTGTTTGCCGTGGGCCCCGCAGGCCTGATCGTGACCCTGTGCAAGAACAGCGGCCTGTCCGGTTTGCTGACCACCACCCTGTTCTGGCTGATCATTATTCTGGTCTACTACTTCATCGCAACCTTTATCTCCATTGATGCCATCATCGGTAAGA
>CALDNF010000189.1 GCA_937917475.1 uncultured Faecalibacterium sp. | reverse complement strand
CCTGCGGCATCAACGACCACTTTGCCAAGGAAGTGCCCACCCCCAAGGAGCTGAGTGCGATTCTGGAAGGTGTGCGTGGCACCTCCTATGAGCAGATCATCAATACCGGAATGCTGCGGTGTATGTCCAAGGCTCTGTATGAAGAGAAGCCCAAGGGACATTACGGTCTGGTGCTGAAGGATTACGCCCACTTCACCAGCCCCATCCGCCGTTACCCGGATCTGGCCATCCACCGTATCATGACCGATATGCTCAAGGGTGTGGATAAGGAGACCATGATCCTCCGCTACACTGACTTTGCCGAGAAGGCCAGCAAACAGTCCAGCGAGCGGGAAGTCATTGCCATGCAGATCGAGCGCAAAGCGGAGGACTGCTACAAGGCAGAGTATGCCCGCCGCCATCTGGGCGAGTGCTACGAGGGTACCATTTCCGGTGTGACCCAGCGGGGTCTCTTTATTGAGCTGGAAAATGGCGTAGAGGGCTTTGTGCCCGCTTCCAGCCTGACCCCCACCGGCACCACCCTGACCGAGGGCGTCCGTCTGTCTGATCCGGTCTCCGGCAAGAGCTGGAATCTGGGCGACAGTATGATGATCACCATCGTGCGGGCAGATGTGAATCTGGGCAAGATCGATTTTGAGGTCGCCCCGGAAACAAAGCAGTAAGGGGGAAGAGCGATGTCCATCCGTCATGCAGAAATGTCTGATCTGGATCGGCTGGCGGAGATCGAGGCCGCAGGCTATCCGCCCGCCGAAGGCGCATCCCGGCAGAGCATCGAAGGCCGTCTGGCAGTTTACCCGGACTGCTTTTGGCTGCTGGAACGGCAGGGAAAACTCTGTGCCTTTGTCAACGGCTTTGTGACCGATCAGCCGGACCTGACCGATGAAATGTACGACAAGCCGTCTCTTCATGACCCAAAAGGGGAGTGGCAGATGATCTTCAGCGTCGTCACGGCCCCGGAGGCCCGCCACACCGGCTGCGCTTCCGAGCTGCTGCGCCGGGTCACGGCAGACGCAAAGGCCGCAGGCCGCAAGGGCGTTGTGCTGACCTGCAAGGAGCGGCTCATCGGATTCTATGCACAGTTCGGCTTTGCAGATGAGGGTGTTTCAGAGTCTACCCACGGTGATGTGGTCTGGCATCAGATGCGGCTGACGTTCTGAGCCAATTTGTGTAATAAAATTTCATATTTCCGGCAAAACCGGGAGGTTGTATAAATTTTATACACCTCCCGGTTTTTGTTTGTTGTACAGCCGCCGCAGAGGGGATATACTAAGGCCAAGGAAACGGCAGACAGAAAAAACACCGTGCCGTAAAATTACGATCAGGAGGCTTAGGTTATGTATTATTCCAGTGGCAACTATGAAGCTTTTGCACATCCCCGGAAGCCGGAGGGTGTTGACCATAAATCAGCATATATCATCGGCTCCGGTCTGGCAGCACTGACGGCTGCCTGCTATCTGGTCCGTGATGGCCAGATGAAGGGCGAGCGGATCCATGTTTTTGAAAAGGATCCTCTCCCCGGCGGTGCCTGCGACGGCTACAAGTATGATATCGGCTATGTGATGCGGGGCGGCCGTGAGATGGACAACCACTTCGAAGTCATGTGGGACCTGCTCCGTTCCATTCCCTCTCTTGAGACCGAAGGGGCCAGCGTGCTGGATGAGTATTACTGGCTGAACAAGGCAGACCCCAACTACTCGCTCTGCCGTGCCACCGAGAAGCAGGGTCAGGATGCCCACACCGACGGCAAGTTTGCCATCTCCGATAAGGGTGCCATGGAGATCATGAAGCTCTTCTTCACCCCGGATGAGCAGCTGCAGGATAAGAAGATCACCGATATGTTCGACGACGAGGTGTTCTCTTCCAACTTCTGGCTCTACTGGCGCACGATGTTCGCCTTTGAAAACTGGCACA
>CALDNF010000188.1 GCA_937917475.1 uncultured Faecalibacterium sp. | reverse complement strand
AGGCTTCCAAGGCTGAGGCTGAGGACATCAAGAAGAAGCTGGAAGAGGCTGGCGCAAAGGTCGAGATCAAGTAATTTGATCCCCCTGAACGTTCTTTCTTGAATTCTTAATTCTTGAAAATGAGGCACTCTCGCTGCAAGGCGGGGGTGTCTTTTTGTTTGCTCTTCTTTAAATCGCAGCTTGTAAATACAGGTACAGTGTGATAACATGAAAATAAGTTGAAGATCCCGGAATATCAAAGGAGGATACTATGCCAGCAAGCAACAATTCTTATGCATATATTCAGAACAAAATTCGTGCGTTAAAAGATTCAAGCGCAATTTTTCGTGATAAGCCGGACCATTATGTCTTTTCAGCTATTTGCATCAAAGGACATTTTTATAAAAATCCAGCGATATCTTTAAATGATACAGAGTTGAATGAAATGATTGTTGATGGCCAAAATGATGGTGGGGTCGATATCCTTTTAACAGATCCAGAATCAGAAAATAGTGATTTGGTGATTGGACAATCCAAATATTATACAACTATCACAAAAGATGATGTATCTGATGCTTTGAATAAAATGGCCTTTTTCTATAAAAATATGCAGGCTGGTCGATATGAACAAGTAAGCATGGAAGTGCAAAGACGATTTATGTCGCTAAATGCAGAACAATCAGAAGATGCTAAAGTTCGATTCGTCTTTTATACAAGTGCGCCGCAGAATAGAATTAAGACGACGCAGATGGTACAACACTTTAAGGATCAGTTCGACAATGCTGAAAAAATTGAGGTGGAATTTTTCTTCGGAAAAGATATTGAAGAAGAAATCGCAGAATCGGAATCACGCCGGCCAACGGTAGAACGTGGAAAAATCAAAATTGATGAGGCTGGGAACTGTTTGGTATATGGTGAAGAAGCGGTGATTGTAAATGCATCGGCGTTTTCGATAAAAACGCTTTATGCTCAATACAATATTCAACTGTTATCTAAAAATCTTCGGTATCATATTGCTGGAAGAGAAATTGACAAAGGAATTAATGAGACGATTCAAAATGATCCGGAATCTTTTTGGATGAAAAATAACGGAATTACTATCATTTGCGATGATTTTAGAGTGGATGGAAAAGAGGCAAAATTGGAGAACTTCTCCATTATCAATGGTGGACAGACAACCTATATGATTCACAAGAATTCAGATATTAATGAGGATCATGACTTTTATTTGCCATGTAAAATTATACGAAGCAGAGGTGAAACAGAAGATCAAAAAAATACGTTTAGTCTTGAAATTGCAAAAGCAGCGAATACACAGAAGCCTATTAAGACAGTAGATTTAAAAGCAAATGCACCAGAACAAGTTCGCTTTGCAAGAGCTATGAGAGAAGTAGGCATTTTTTATCAAACAAAACGTGGAGAAGAAGTGCCAAAACGCTACAAAGAAGCTTTTTTAAATACTTCGCTTTTGCCGGTAGGAAAGCTGGCACTTGCGGCGGTACTTCAAATGCCATGTACAAGTAGACAAAAGCCATCAACGGTGTATCGAGCAGAATACTATGATAAATTCTTTGATGGAGATCAAATGCAGATGGCTCGGATTTGCAAGGAGCTACTTTATATTGACTTTTATTTCCGGACTGCTTTTTTGAAAAAGTTTGATAGTGAAAATAAAGATTCTGCGACAGGCGATTATATTTCTTTTGCACATAATGCCAGGACAGTCTGCATTGCGTTTGTGGCACTTGCGTCGCGATATTATCAGCAGAATGTTACCAGTCAGGAAATGCAGATGCTGTTTGATGAAGCTCGTAACGGAAATAATCTCGAAAATCGGATCTACGATATTTTTTCTAAATTGGACGGGGTTGTGTATTTATTCCCGGGCGATGTTTTTCAAGATAAAAACCGGTATGAAGAAATTTTGGAGCAATTATTTTATTTGATAATTGATGCAGGAGCTGCTTATTTCTCAACGGCGAAGGATACAGATAGTGCTTTGAATACAACTAACTTTCTGAAAAAGGATAAAAACTATTATAACATTTTGAATTCACAGTGGACAAAGATGGCAAGAGATATCAAGCGAATTCTAAAAGACGTTATGTAATAAGATAGAAGACGATTTGCAGAGTCTTGACAAGTTAAAAACATGGTGATATGATTTTGATATCAAAAACAATCACTTCCGACCCGACAAGGAGGGAACATCATGGAAGAAAAGATTTTGCAGACCAAAAAGAACGGTATGGTGGTGCTGCTGCTGACCCTGCTGGGCTATGTGGCGGCGATCGCTGCCTTTGTGCTGGCTGCGTTCCAGCTGGAGCGGGAAAACTACATTCTGGGTGTGCCGCTGCTGATCGTGGCCATCGTGTATGTGGTTGTCGGCATCTTTCTGCTCTGCGGCCTGAAAGTATTGAAGCCGCAGGAGGCTCTGGTGCTGACGCTGTTCGGTGATTACATCGGCACCCTGAAAGGGCAGGGCTTCTACTGGGTCAACCCCTTCTGCACGGCGGTCAATCCGGCGGCAGGCACCAAGCTGAGCCAGAGCGGTGACGTCAACAGCGGCGAAAACGCTATGGCGGCCATGCTCAAGGGCAGCGGGCAGAATACTTCCACCGGTGCTGAGGGCACCAGCAAGAAAATTTCCCTTAAGATGATGACCCTGAACAACTCCCGGCAGAAGATCAACGACTGTCTGGGCAACCCGGTAGAGATCGGCATTGCGGTCATCTGGCGGGTGACCGACACGGCAAAGGCTGTTTTTAATGTGGACAATTACAAAGAGTATCTTTCCCTTCAGTGCGACAGTGCATTGCGGAACGTAGTCCGCATCTATCCCTACGATGTAGCTCCCAATGTGGACACCACCGGCGACGGCGTAGCCGACGAAGGCAGTCTGCGGGGCTCCTCCGAGATCGTGGCAAAGCGGATTCAGGATGAGATCCAGAAGAAGGTGGCCGATGCCGGCATTGAGATCGTGGAAGCCCGGATCACCTATCTGGCCTATGCGCCCGAGATCGCCGCAGTTATGCTGCAGCGTCAGCAGGCAAGTGCCATCATTGATGCCCGGAAGATGATCGTGGACGGTGCTGTGGGTATGGTGGAAATGGCTCTTGACCGCCTGAGCGAGAACAAGGTGGTAGAGCTGGACGATGAACGGAAAGCGGCAATGGTCTCGAATCTTCTGGTGGTGCTCTGCGGCAACCGTGACGCACAGCCCATCGTGAACAGCGGCAGTCTGTACTGATGGCAGAGCCAAAGAAACAGATCCCTCTCCGCCTGAACGCAAAACTCTACGATGCCCTTGCCGCATGGGCTGAGGATGACTTTCGGTCGGTGAACGGCCAGATCGAATATCTCCTCACCGAGTGCGTTCGTCAGCGGAAGAAAAACGGGAAATATGTCTCAGATCAGATCGACGTTCCACCGGAGCTGGACATCAAGTGAACAAGGGGCAGACAGGTGCAAAGCGCATCCGTCTGCCCTTATTTTTTGTACAAAAAGTGGGCAAATTGTCATAATAGACACATTTCAGAGCAAGTACAGGAAATGTTTGTTAATAAATTATCTATCCGCCGTCCTTGCAATACTCACAGTTTTTGTTTATAATAGTGTCATAGGGGTCAGAGGCCCCGAGAGCGAGCGAAATATGATTCCGAATCACGAATTGAGAGGAGTATATTACCATGGGTTTAGGTAAGAAGACCATCGACGACGAGAACTATTCCGGCAAGAAGGTTCTGGTCCGCTGCGATTTCAATGTTCCGATGAAGGACGGTGTGATCACCAACGAGAACCGTATCAATGCGGCTCTGCCCACCATCCAGAAGCTG
>CALDNF010000187.1 GCA_937917475.1 uncultured Faecalibacterium sp. | reverse complement strand
GTGTCTCTTTCAGCATTTTGCACATCTGAAACTTGTTTTCAGATACACTCTAGGCAACCGAACGGTCTTGTGCAAGCAAGATAGAGTGGGCTCGCACTGATAAGTGACTATAAAAGAAAAACGCTTGCGTATTTCTACACAAGCGTTTTCTTGGTGGGCGCGGGTGGATTCGAACCACCGAAGCTGAAAAGCAGCAGATTTACAGTCTGTCCCCATTGGCCACTCGGGAACACGCCCTTATTCGATTTGCAGTCGTGAACCGGACTGCTCGTATATATTATCATCTGGAGGGGGATTTGTCAACTCTTTTTTCAAGGTTTTTTGAGAAATTTTGCGCAGGCGGAAACGGAGTGCGAAAATTTGACGGAGGTGCGAAGGAGAGAAAATTGAGAAAATATATTTCAGAGCAGAAAGGCAAAAAGACACGAAAATTCGTCATATTGGAAGAAGTAAAGATGCGTTTTTGTGCACTATGCCGGGAAAATGTGGTGGAAAAGTGTAAATCCTGAGAAAAAAGCCGGGAAAAGGTTTACAAAACGGTAACAGGCTGATATACTTTAAACCAGTAAATGACCGGATTTGGGAGGTACAAAGAACGTGGAAACCGCATCGCACACGATTCGCAGAAAGCTGATCGCCCTTTTGGTGTCACTGGTAATGCTGGCAATGTTTCTGCCGGGAGCTTTAGCCGTTGACTTGAATGTTGATGCAGGCTTTTACTTCAAGCAGAGCCGGGGCGGCACCTGTACGCTGGCTTCGGCGGCGATGATGCTGCGGCGGCGGGCTTATCTGGACGGCCTGAGCGATTGGGTGGACGTGACCGAGAACAGTGTACGCAAAACGGCATGGTCCGGCGGACTGTCTCACAGTTTTACATACAAGTCCATGCAGGTGGGCTATGGCACACTGCCGTCAGGCAAGGCGGCAAAGACGTCAACCCTTATTCAACTGCTGAAAGAGCATCCGGAGGGCATCGTTCTGTATGACCGCAGCCAGCCCCATGCGGTGCTGTTGACGGACTACACCAACGGTGTGTTCTACTGCTCCGATCCGGCAGGCAATATTTCGGCGGGGCGTGTGCCGATTTCCAGTGCAAGCGTTTCGGTGGGCAGTTCGTCCTGCTATTGGTATATCGTTTCGGATGGCAATCCGAGTGCAGTGGTGGATGAAGAACTGACGGAGGCTGTTGTGGAAGCTTTGGATCAGGCCGATGCGGAGATCGCAGCGGAGGAAGCAGCAACGGAGACCGCAGCAGAGAAACAGACGACTTCGGATACTTGGGACTGGCTGGGAAAGCTGTTCTCTTAAATAAGTAGGAAACTATGACCTTCTCGGCCTGATCTGCCGGGAAGGTCATTTTTATTCCTGGAGCTCGGTGCCGGGAAAATAGTGGGCAAGGATCTCGGCATAGAAAGCCCCCTGTTCTGCCATGGCCTTTGCACCCCATTGGCTCATCCCGACCCCATGGCCGTACCCCCGGGTGGTGATAGCGAATTCGTCTCCCTGACAGGTGATCGCAAAGCAGGCACTCCGCAAGCCGAGGGCCCGGCGGAGGGCGGGACCGCTGATGGGCTGACCGCAGACACTCAGAGAGGCAACATAGCCCGAAGAAGTCAGGCTGGACGGGCCAAACCAACTTTCGGGAGAACCGGAAGCAGTGATCCCCAGCCCGGAGGCAAGCTGCTGGCTGACCTGTGCCGAGGAGAGATGGACGGTGTACTCGTAGTGGTCGGCAGAGCGGTCTGCGCTGCTGTCCACCGGGACAAGATAGGGCAGGGAAGAGCCCCAGACAGTTTCGCTGGCTTCAGTCTGGCCGTTGGAAATGGCAAAGTAGCTGGTTCCGGCGGGAGCATCGTCATAACAAAGCACCTGTCCCAGCACCGAATCCACAAGGGCAGAGAGACGGGCGTAGTTGGCCTCATAATCTACGCCCCAATAGCTGCGGAGCACGGCGTCGGTCAAATATCCCTGTCGCCGGGCAGGGTCCGCCGTGAGCCATCCGGTGTTTGGGGCGGCGTGGTCCCGGCAGTAAAGAACATAGCTGTGGGCCGCTACAGCCTGCGCTTTCAGGGCTTCGTCAGGCCAACTGACCGGCATCTCGGCGGCAACGGCTCCAATCACATACGCTCGTTTTTCGACCTGCTGGATCTCCCCGGTGGTCTGGTCAGTGACGAGAAAAATATCGGAATCCATTTCAGCCCCGCTGTGGGCTGCTTCCGGCAGGGAGGAAGAAGGAGAGGACGATTCGGAAGAGGACGAATCCTCAGGAAAAGATGTCCCGGCCTGCCGGGCAAGACGGTATCCAGCTAACGGCAGGATACTGCCAAGAAGAAGCAGTGCGGTGCAGAGAAGCAGAAAAGCTTTTTTCATCGGAGGACCTCCCGGCATTTTCTACCACTTTACCAGAAACCGGAGCAAAAAAGCACGCAATCGGGAAAAATGACTTTTGCCTTGCAATTGTGCTCCGAATGTGATATGTTGGACACATCCTAAATACAAATAAATCGAGGAATACCATGAATCTGCTGATTATGATCTCGTTTATTCTGAGCGCACTGCTTGGAATCCTGCGTGGGCTGGACCTGCTGTTCTGGACGGATCCGGTGTCCGGAATGTGCGTGGCGGGCTCGGTCTGGCTGCGGTATGCCGGTCTTGCTGCGGCGGTGCTGACGGCCATAGTGGCCGGGCGGAGCAGCAGCTGGGACGGAGAAGAACTGCGTACCCAGCGCACTTCGGCCGGTGCGGCGGCGTGGCTGGCGGCTCTCGGCTTTGGTCTGGCGGGTGTGACAAGGCTGCTGCTGGGCATGACCGGAATTGCTGCACTGGTGCGTGCTTTACTGGAACTGTTCTGCGCTGTCTGGATGGGCCTGCTGGCCCGCAACTGGCTCCGCAAGGGGCCTTGGCACCGGCCCACCCGCAGTCTGGTCCCGGCGGTGCTGGGCAGTGTGCTGTTTTATTGGTGTGTGCTCTCCCGCTTTATGGAAAACAGTTCCAGCTGGCACCGTGCGGCTCCCACGGCGGCTGTCTGGCAGATGCTGGCGGCACTGGTCTTTCTGGCATCGCTGGCACGGTCGCTCTATCTGCCGGGTACGACCGATGACCGGACCCTCTGCGCTGCGGCCCTGACGGCTTTTGCTCTCTGTCTGTGCTGGGAATTGCCCCAGTTGGTTCTGGGCGGAACTGCGGAACTGCCGGAAATTCTGGCCGGTGCGGGTCTCTGCTTTGTGGGAGCTCTGGGCGGGGTGTGTGCATTTTATCTGACCCGGAATACGGTATGGAAACCGGGCCGGAAGAATGGTCGGCACTCTGTTGGGTGAATTGCTCAAAAGAAATGAGAAATGTTATGGAAAATCATACAAAATCGAGAAGCTAAACAAATGGCTTGTTAATTTTTTGGCAGGCACTTGAAAGTTTTCGATTTTTGGTCTACAATAAAGGTACCGTGAATTATCCGATATAAGGGTAAGAACATTTAGGAGGTACTATTAACATGGCTGTTAGAGTTGCTATCAATGGTTTCGGTCGTATTGGTCGTCTGGCTTTCCGTCAGATGTTTGATGCTGAGGGTTACGAGGTCGTCGCAATCAACGACCTGACCAGCCCCAAGATGCTGGCTCACCTGCTGAAGTACGATACTGCTCAGGGTTCTTTCTGCGGCAAGATCGGCGAGGCTAAGCACACTGTCGAGGCTACCGATGACTCCATCATTGTTGACGGCAAGGAGATCAAGATCTACGCCGTTAAGGATGCAAAGGACGCTCCCTGGGGCGAGCTGAACGTTGATGTCGTTCTGGAGTGCACCGGCTTCTACA
>CALDNF010000186.1 GCA_937917475.1 uncultured Faecalibacterium sp. | reverse complement strand
TGTTCGGAAATGTCAATGACCACCAGCGGGAAGATCAGATCGTTCACATCATATTTCTCGGACAGGTTCCGGCCCTTGACGAAGTGGCCTGGGAAGTCGATGTGGGTGCCGAACTGTCCGGGGAATTTGAAGGTCTGGATCAGGCATTCCAGCTCCGGCTTGCCCCAGTCCCACACCGTCTTTGCCAGTTCCACGGAGCCAGCCGGGATGCCGGACCAATAGGGGCTGTCGTTGTTCAGCGAGTGGGAAAGCTCCACCCATTTATACTTTTTTGCGTCTTTCAGTGCGTTCCACAGTTTATAATCAGCCATTGTCGGTTCTCCTTTTTGTCCTTGATTTCCGTTTTTTCCTGCATTTGGGTTATTATAATCCTATTTTCATACGGTGTCAATGGGTTTATTTTAGCATTGGCAGCTTTGCCCCTTGCATTTTATCCTCTGCACCGTTATAATCAGAATAAAAGTTTGCTGCCCATCGGCAGTTTTTTCCGGTGCCAGAAGTTAGTTATGGCTAATTTTTTTGAATTTTCATGACCGGCTTCCGGCGGCCGCCTGTTCCTTGAGGGGGAGGCACTCATGAAGTACAAAATTGAAAAAAACACCGTACAGGAAACACTCATCATCCCGCTTTACGCCCGGAAAGTATGCTCGGAACTCTACCCGGCCCTCTACCGGGATGAAACATCCATCCGGCTGCTGAAGGAGATCGACTACGATTTTTCCGAGGCGGAGCAAAAGTCCCGCAGCCTGATGCAGCGCTTTGGCGCACTGGAAGTTGCCATGCGGCAGAACGACCTTGCCTTTGAGGTGCGGGCTTACCTGAAAGCGCACCCGAATGCGTCCGTAGTCAATCTGGGCTGCGGTCTGGACCACACAGGACGCACCTGCGACAATGGCAGCTGCAGGCTTTACAATCTGGATTTTCCGGATGTGATCACCGTGCGGAACGAGCTGCTGCCCGCCGGGGAGCGGGAAGAAAATATCCCCTGTGACCTGAACGACACAGCGGCATGGCTTGGCAAAATTGATCTGGCCCATGGGGCCGTGTTCTTTGCATCGGGCGTGTTCTATTATTTTCTGAAAGAACAGGTCCGGGCTCTGGTGCTGGCGCTGGCCGATGCGTGCCCGGAAGGTGCTCTGGTGTTTGATGCTGCCAACCAGACCGCCGTCAGGATGATTGCCAAAACCTGGCTCAAGGGTGCAAAAATCCGGGATGTTGGGGCCTATTTTGCGGTTTCGGATGCACAGAAGGAGCTTTCCCCGTGGGACAGCCGCCTGCGTGTTTCCAGCCGGGGCTATATGCTGGGCTACAACGATCTGAAAGATCCATCCGTCAGCGGGTTCTTCCGCCTTCTCGCCAAAGCGGGTGACCATTGGATGAAAATGCAGATCGTAAAAATCGAATGGGGGATTTGATTGAAAGGATCTGCTTTTCACTTTTCCTGTCATGTACTCCGCAATTCGGCTTGTGTTTTTTCCTACCGTATCGATGTAATACCCTCTGCACCAAAATTCTCGATTCCGGTACTTGTACTTCAACTCGCCGAATTGCTCATACAGCATCGTGCTGCTCTTACCTTTCAGATATCCCATAAAGCTGGATACTGCCATTTTAGGCGGAATCTCAACCAGCATATGGATATGGTCTGGGCAGACTTCTGCTTTGATGATGTTTACACCTTTCCACTCACACAGCTGTCTTAATATCTTTCCAATCGCTGCCCTATGATTTTTATAGAAAACTTTTCTACGATATTTGGGTGCAAACACAATATGATATTTGCAATTCCATGACGTATGCGATAAACTATGAATGTCGTTCAAACTCATTTTGAATGGCTCCTCTGTTATTTTAGTTTTGCAGTTGGCAGACCGCATCTCTATTATAACAGAGGTTTTTCTTTTCTCAGCCATCCTTTTATG
>CALDNF010000185.1 GCA_937917475.1 uncultured Faecalibacterium sp. | reverse complement strand
CTCCGCCGGGAGCGCCGCAGACGGGCGTCCCTGAACCGCCGGTGCCTGCTGTACCAAAGGCCGTGAGGATGGATTCAAAAACACTCATGCCGCCTGCCAGCAGGAAGAGAAATTCCAGCACAGTCAGGCAGAAATAGATACCGTACAGGATCTTTGCCGTGGACTGCACCTTGGGCACCAGTTTATCCACCTGCGGGCCAGGGCTTTCGGCTTTCATCAGATTGACGTGAGAGCCGCCGGTCAGGGGCAGCAGGGAGAGCAGGAACACCAGAACGCCCATGCCGCCAATCCAGTGGGTGAAACTGCGCCAGAGCAGGATGCCTTTGGGCAGATCCTCCACTCCCGGAAGGATGCTTGCACCGGTGGTAGTAAAGCCGGACACCGTTTCAAACAGGGCATCCACAGGGTTGAGGATACAGCCGGTGGCCACAAAGGGGATGGCACCCACGATACTGATGACCACCCAGCTCAGAGCGGTGCAGGCAAAGCCTTCCCGCATATAGAACACTTTACTGGACGGCTTGATCTTCTTGAGTCCGAAGCCTGCCAGTGCACAGAACGCCGCCACAGCCAGAAAGACCGCCAGTACCATCCACTCGCCGTAAATCAGGCTGGTGAGGGCCGGCAGCAAAAGCAGAGCCCCCTCACAGAGGAGGATGTAGCCCAGCAGGCGGAACACGATCGCATAATTCATACGCCGCCTCCGTCAACCTTCCACGATGTCCCGCAGGTCATGCAGGCCGTGTTCCAGCGTGACTACGATGACATTATCGCCCACCTTGATCTCATCGCCGCCGCGGGGGATCAGAATTTCGCCGTTACGCATGATGCAGCAGAGCAGCAGGTTCTTTTTGAGGTGGAGCTGACTCAGGGGCACGCCGGTGGCTTTGCTCTCCTCGTGGACGGTAAACTCCAACGCCTCCACACGGTCATCCAGAATCCGGTAGAGGGTCTTGATGTTGTTGCCCGCCTCGTTCTGCAATGCACGGACGTATTGCACGATGTAGTCACAGGTCATGTACTTGGGGTAAACGATGCTGCCCAGATCCAATCCGGCCAGAATATCGTCAAATTCCAGACGATTGATCTTGGTGACCAGCTTTCCCTTGGAATGTTTCTTGGCAAAGAGGGTCAGCAGCACGTTTTCCTCATCGATGTTGGTCAGGGCCACAAAGGCTTCGGCAGATTCCAGTCCCTCAGAGAGCAGGAACTCCCGGTTGGAGCCATCCTCGTTGAGGATCTGCGCTCCGGGCAGCTGGTCGGCCAGCACATTGCAGCGGGCCGGGTCCCGCTCCACGATCCGGACCCGGACATGGTTTTCCAGCAGTTCCTGACTGAGGTAGTACGCAATGGCACCACCGCCCACGATGAAGGCATTGCGGACCGGCTTGACATTCATATGGATGCGCTGGAAGAATTCATGGGCCTTTTCCTGCGTGGCGAGGAAGGTGACCTGATCGCCGTTCTGGAGCACAAAGTTACCATTGGGGATAACCACGCCGCCGTCCCGCTCTACGGCACAGACCAGAATATCGCTCTTGAGCCGGGTCGGGATCTCATGGATGGCAACGCCGTCCAATCCCTGCTCTGCTGTCAGTGCAAATTTGATCAGCCGCACCCGGCCATCTGCAAAGGTATCGATCTTGCTTGCTCCCGGGAAACGCAGCAGATGGGAAATTTCCTTGGCTGCTGCCATTTCCGGGTTGATGATGGCCGAGATTCCGATCTGCTTCTTGATAAAATCCAGCTCGTGGCTGTAAGACGGATTGCGCACCCGGGCAATGGTATGACAATGGCCTGCTTTTTTGGCAAACATACAGCACAGCAGGTTCAATTCATCCGAGCCGGTCACCGCAATGAACACATCGGCTTCCTCCACACCAGCCTCCGAGAGGGTGGTAATGGAAGAGCCATTGCCCAGGATGCTCATGACATCGTAGGATTCTCCGATATGCTCCACCCGGGATTTATTGGTATCCACCACGGTCACGTTGTGGCCTTCCTCACTCAGCTGGCGTGCCAGAGCCGTACCGACTTTGCCGCCGCCCACCAAAACGATCTTCATAGAAATGTCCTTTCTTCTTCCCCCCTGCGGGGAATGATGCAGTCTCAGTATAGCATATTCCCGCCGCAAAAGCAAAACCTCCTCCAAAGGAGGAGATTCTACATGTATTATCGTTTATTTATGCTTCAATACCGCTCTACGCCGTCTTTGGTGACAAGGGCATAGACCAATGGGGCTTCCTTGGGCTTTTCACTGCCGTAGACCAGACCGCTGCGGTATTCCTCGGCAGCGGCAGCAAACTTATCCGCTGCACCGTAGAACGTGGCAAGGCTCTCGCCCTTCTTTACAAAGTCGCCCCGCTTTTTGTGCAGGACGATACCGGCAGCAAAGTCCAGCGGGTCACCCTTCTTCTGACGGCCTGCACCCAGCAGAACGCTGGCCGAGCCGATCTTTTCTGCATCGTTCTGGACAATGTAGCCGTCCTGCTCTGCCAGAAGCTCATAGCTTGCAGCAGGCTTTTCAAACAGGCTGTAATCGTCCAGCACCCGGATATCGCCGCCCTGTGCGGCAAACATCTCTTTGCACTTGCGGTAGGCGGAGCCGTCGGCAATGACTGCCTCAGCCATGGCACGGCACTCGGCGGGGGTTCCCCGGTTTGCCAGCACCAGCATATTCGTCGCCAGCTGCAGGCAGACCTCGGTCAGGTCGGCAGGGCCATGACCCTTGAGCACGTCCATGCTCTCCATGACCTCAAGGCTGTTGCCGATGTTATGCCCCAGCGGAGTATCCATATCGGTGATCATAGCAGCTACCCGGCGGCCATGATGGGTGCCAATGGAGACCATCAGCTTTGCCAGCTCGATGCTCTGGTCCACCGTCTTCATAAATGCACCAGTGCCGGTGGTCACATCCAGCAGGATGGCATCCGAGCCGGAAGCCAGCTTTTTGGACATGATACTGGATGCAATGAGCGGAATACAGCTGACGGTAGCGGTCACATCCCGCAGAGCGTACATCTTCTTATCCGCCACTGCAATGCCTTCACTCTGACCGATGACGGACAGGCCGATCTTGTTCACCTGTGCAAAGAACTCTTCCTGCGTCAGAGCCGTTCTGGTGCCGGGCACACTCTCCATCTTATCGATGGTGCCGCCGGTGTGGCCCAGACCCCGGCCGCTCATTTTTGCGATCTTGACCCCGCAGGCCGCCACGATGGGAGCAATGACCAGCGTTGTCTTGTCGCCCACGCCACCGGTGGAGTGTTTGTCCACCTTGATGCCCGGAATGGGAGAAAGGTCCACCATCACACCGCTGTGTGCCATCACGTCGGTAAGCTCTGCGGTCTCTTCATCGGTCATGCCCTGGAGATACACAGCCATCATCCAGGCTGCCATCTGGTAATCGGCCACCTCGCCGCTGACAAAACCGTTGACGATGGCTTCCATCTCTTCCCGGCTGTGGGTGCCGCCATCCCGCTTTTTTGCGATCAGATCGTAAATGCGCATAAAGTCACGCTCCTGTTCCAAATATAGCAATTCAACTTTTTAATGCAACTGCAACAGCGTTGAATTGCATATCGCAGAGATGCTGTTTTGAGGTTGCACTAATTTCTTGGCTTGCGATAGTATGACATTGTATCTCAAGTATAGCAAAGATCAAAATAAAATCAAGTCAGGTTTTGGTTACTATTCACGAAAAAGGGCGCAGCCGCCCGAAGCAGCTGCGCCCCTGTTGATTTTGCGATCAGCGGGAACCCTTGTCGTAGGGGATGCCCTCGGCCTTGGGAGCCATGCTGTTCTTGGACGTGAAGGCCAGAATGATCATGGACGCAATGAAGGGCATCATGTTGTAGATGTTGCTGGACCAGCCGAACCGGGCCAGGAAGGTGGAGTCGGCGATGTTTGCCAGACTCTTGAACACGGCAAAGAACATGGCCGCACCGCAGATGTTGAAGGGCTTCCACTGGCCAAAGATCATAACAGCCATGGCAAGGAAGCCTGCACCGGCAACACCGACCTCAAAGTTCCAGGTCTGCACCGGGGGCACGATGTAAGCCATGCCGCCGATGGCACCCAGCGCACCGGAAATGATGACGCCGGCATACCGCATCTTGTAGACATTGATGCCCACCGAGTCGGCAGCCTGAGGATGCTCGCCGCAGGCACGCAGCCGCAGACCGAAGCGGGTCTTGTACAGCACGATATAGCTGACGATCAGCAGGATGATGCCCAGCGGCACAAAGATGCTGAGTTCCAGCTTGCCGATGCTGAACAGGAAGGGCTTGTTGGAATAGTTCAGCTTTGCGCTGCCGCTCTCACTGAAGTACTTCGCAATGACCACGGCAATTGCCGTTGCCAGCAGGTTCAACGCCGTGCCGCCGATGGTCTGATCCGCTTTCAGGTTGATGGACGCAAAGGCCAGCAGCAGGCTGTAGACCATACCGGCCAGTGCTGCCACCAGCACCGAGATGAGGACGATGAGGAACGCAGGCATCCCGGCGGGAAGCATGGTCAGGGTCAGGACACCGGCCACACCGCCGATGACCATGATGCCTTCCAGTGCGATATTGATGATGCCGGAATGCTCACTGAACATACCGCCCAGTG
>CALDNF010000184.1 GCA_937917475.1 uncultured Faecalibacterium sp. | reverse complement strand
TTGAGAAGAAGGTGCCCCTGAGCTGGATGAACGAGAACCACCCCCAGATGACAGAAGAGTTTCTGGATTACGCTCGTCCGCTGATTCAGGCTGAGCTGACCCCCCTCTACATCGCAGGTCTGCCCCACCACATCTACATGAAGAAATGATCTCTCCTTTCCGAGATTTTCCCGCCCCTTCGGCCCTGCTGCCGGAGGGGCGGCTTTTGTTTTCTATCTTTCCGGCTGCAGACATATCAAAATGATATTGCCTGTATGTACAAAATATCGTATTGAATTTTGGGTATTTTGCCACTATAATAAAGAGAGCGGCGTGCCGCAGATGTTACAAAATGAGGAGTGTTTTCATGCAGGCGCAATTAAAGCGGCTTCATCACGGACAGATGTCCGAATCTTTTTATACCGCAATGTTTCTTTCTCTGTCCGGCGGTTTGCAGGACGCATACACCTACTTTTTCCGGGGCAAGGTCTTTGCCAATGCCCAGACCGGCAACATCGTTCTGATGAGCCAGAATCTCTTTGAAGGGCAGTGGGACAAAGCCCTTCACTATTTTGTGCCTCTGCTGGCTTTTGCGCTGGGCGTTCTGACGGCAGAGCTGCTGCGGCGGCGGTTCCAGCAGCTCCAGAAGCTCCACTGGCGGCAGCTGGTGGTCCTGTGCGAGATCCTGCTGCTGTTTGTAGTAGGCTTCTTCCCGCAGGAGCTCAACCTGCTGGCCAACGCCATCGTCTCCTTCTCCTGCGCCATGCAGGTGCAGGCGTTCCGCAAGGTGAACGGCTACGGCTTTGCCAGCACCATGTGCATCGGCAACCTGCGCAGCGGCATGGAGGCCCTCTGCGGCTGGCTCTGCACCGGCAGCAGACAGGCGGCAGACAAGGCCCTGCACTACTTTGCCATCATCTTCCTGTTTGGTCTGGGGGCCGGGCTGGGCAGCGTTGCCATCGAGCCATGGGGCCGCTTTTCCATCTGGTGCTCCTGCCTGCTGCTGGTGGTTTGCTTCGGACTGATGTTTGTCCGGGAGGAAATTGAAGAAAACCCGGCCATTCAGGCGGAATTGACCGAACTGCGCAGCGACACCCGGGAATTGGACCATCTGGTGCGGGAAGAGCTGCACGAGGAACATGAGGAATTACGGAAATCTCTGAATCCGGAACAAAAGCAGTGATTTTCCATCCAAAATTCATTGCGCTGACCGCTGCGGTATGCTATACTTAATCTGTTGTGTAAAAGTTTCGGAAACAGGGAAAGGACACCACAGATGAAAAAAGGATTTGACAACGACAAATACCTTAACATGCAATCGGAGCATATCCGGGAGCGGATCGCACAGTTCGACAATAAGCTCTACCTCGAGTTTGGCGGCAAGCTGTTTGATGACTTCCACGCTTCCCGAGTGCTGCCCGGTTTTCAGCCGGACTCTAAGCTGCAGATGCTGCTGCAACTGAAAGATCAGGCCGAGATCGTCATTGCCATCAGCGCAGAGGATATTGTGAGCAACAAGGTCCGGGGCGATTTTGGCATCACTTACGATATGGACCTGCTGCGGCTCATCGACGCATTTCAGGGTGTGGGCCTGTTTGTGGGCAGCGTCTGCGTGACCATGTACACGGCTCAACCCGAGGTGGAAGCCTTTGAGAAGCGGCTGCACAGCTTGGGCATCCGCACTTTCCGGCATTACCGCATTGCAGGTTATCCCAATGATGTGGCCAAGATCGTTAGTGACGAGGGCTACGGCAAGAACGATTACATCGAGACCCAGCGGCCTCTGGTGGTGGTCACTGCCCCCGGCCCCGGCAGCGGAAAGATGGCCACCTGCCTGTCCCAGCTCTACCATGAGTACAAGCGGGGCGTCAAGGCCGGTTACGCCAAATTTGAGACCTTCCCCATCTGGAACCTTCCCCTCAAGCACCCGGTGAATCTGGCCTATGAGGCCGCTACCGCCGACCTGAACGACGTGAACATGATCGACCCCTTCCATCTGGAAGCCTATGGCACCACCGCCGTCAACTACAACCGGGATGTGGAGATCTTCCCGGTGGTCAATGCCATGTTCGAGCTGATCGCTGGCAAGAGTCCCTACCGTTCCCCCACCGACATGGGCGTGAACATGGCAGGCAACTGCATCGTGGACGATGAAGCCTGCTGTGATGCCTCCCGCAACGAGATCATCCGCCGGTATTTCAAGGCTCTCTGCGATGAAAAAGTCTCCGGTGAACCCTCCAACGAGGTATTCAAGCTCAAGCTCCTGCTTCAGCAGGCCGGTCTGACCGTGGGTTCTCGTCCGGTGGAGCAGGCGGCCCATGCCATGTCCGAGGCCACCGGCGGTCTGCCTGCTGCAGCCATTGAGCTGCCTGACGGCACCGTGGTCACCGGCAAGACCGGCCCCCTGCTGGGTGCAGCGTCCTCTGCCCTGCTCAATGCCCTCAAGCGGCTGGCCGGCATCGATCAGGAGACTGATCTGGTCTCTGCACAGGCCATTGAACCCATCCAGACCCTGAAGACCAACTATCTCGGCAGCAAGAACCCCCGGCTGCATACCGATGAGATCCTCATCGCCCTGTCCAGCTCTGCTGCGGAGAATGAGCATGCCGCTGCCGCTCTGCATCAGCTGTCCAACCTCAAGGGCTGCGATATGCACTCCACGGTCATCCTGTCCAGTGTGGACACCGATACCATCAAGCGGCTGGGAATGTACCTGACCTGCGAGCCCGCCTACGAGGAAGAGGACCGCAAATATCACAAGAAATAATTGTTAATGCGCAAAGGGCCTGCCGCAGCTGCGGCAGGCCCTTTTTGCTGTGCTTTTATGCCAAAAGCGGGCCGATCCCCGAAAGGACCGGCCCGCCGCAAAGCTTTTTATTTTCTCAGCTGATCAGGACTTGGAGACCTCGAACAGCTTGGGCACATCGGTGTGCAGAGCAGAGAATGCGCTGACGATGTTGCTGATATTGTTGATGATGGAGTTGGCAGAAGAGAACACACGAGCAATGTTGCTGAAAACGCTGCCGACCTGCTTGAGGTAGGTCAGCCATGCGGGAGAATCTGCACCACCCATCAGGTAGGTCATCTCTTCCTCTTCGATGGCTGCAAAGTTAGCGGGCATCTTGATCTCATAGTTGGTCATAATACACATTTCCTTTCTTAAATAACTGAGTTCCAGTCATTTCTCACTTTGAGGTTGAGGTCAGCACCACGATGACAGATGCCGTCAGCACAGTAACGCCTGCAACGGTCCATGCGATCACCTTATCCTGAGTGGTGATCTTCTGGGGTTCGGCCGGTGTTTCGGCTGCGGGTTCAGCGGTAGCTTCCGTCGTCTTTTTGCTGGTGTCTACATGCCAGTGGGCGTACAGTGTGGTATCCTCGGTAAAGTTGTACCATTGGGTAACCTCTTTGCCGCCTACCTGATCGGTATACCAACCTTCAAACACATACCCCTCCATGGTCGGGGTGGGCAGTGGTTCCAGAAGGTAGTATCCATTGCCAAACTTATGGGCAAACACCATAAGATCACTGCAGACACCGCCTTCGGTCTCCAGATACACATCGTACGTATCCAGCCCTGCCGCCGAGGCTGCAGGGACGGCCCCGCAGATCATGGTCAGCGCAAGGGCACAAGCCACCAGCCGCATCAGGAGCCGCTTCATATACGACGCCTCTCTTTCCGGGCAGAATAGCGGGAACCGGGGCTGCCCCCTCCTGCGCAGAAGGAAGAGACAAGCCTTGGTGACCCTGATTCTATTATGAATCCCAGCTCCCCGCTTGTCAAGGGCCGAAATTAAAAGATTTCGTGGAATTTTGCCCGAAATTTCGCCCTTCTGGGTAAGTGCACAAACTTTTTCATCTCAGTTCGTGTATTCTGCCCAATTTCCAATTGCTGTCAAATCATGCACCACAGCCAAAAACGCAGTGCTGGTTCAATACTGTGCCGTCGCTTTCCAGGCCGCTTTGATCACATCCAGCCGGGAGACATTTTCCGCACCGTCGGCAGGCAGGATGCCCTGTTCCACTGCCCAGTGCAGGGCAATATCCTCTTCGCCTTCGGCCTGCGGCACCTCGTGGCAGCCTGCGGCTTTCCAGAGCACCACAGCCAGCTGAGTGCGGGTGGTGGGAATGTCCGCACCTGCGGGCAGCATCAGCGTCGTCACCAGTTCGGTGCCGATCTGATAGGCCGTAAAGCCCAGAATGGCCACGCCTGCGCCGACCACAGCCACACCGGTGCCTACAGCCGCCGCTTCCTCAATGGGAGTCAGGCCCTCATCCTGCTTCGGCTCCTCGGGCTTTTCCTCGGGTTTGGTTTCCGGCTCAGAGGGCTCTTCTTCTGGTTTGGAGGGCTCTTCTTCCGGCTTGGAGGGCTCTTCTTCCGGCTTGGAGGGCTTTTCTTCCGGCTCAGAGGGCTTTTCTTCCGGCTTGGAGGGCTCTGCGGGCTTCTCTGCCTTTTTGGTCTCAAAGCCGATCTCCACATTTTCCTCCGGCATGGTCAGGGTAGTCTCCTCCTTGGTAGCGTCTTCCAGCGTACCGGCGTTGACGGTCCACTTTACAAAGGTCTGTCCCTCGGGGACTTCGGCTTCCAGAGCGATCTTGTACCCGGGCACGGAATAGAAGGTGTTCCCCGCTGCGCCGTCCATGGTCACCCGGGTCATGATATCGGCATTGGGCCCAACGGTGTAGAACTCAGGCAGGCCCTCACCGGTAGGCTTTTTGAAGAACAGGCCGCCGGAGATGCTGTACTCGTCGTCATCTTCATAGGCATATTCAACGGTAACGTCATCATAGAACACGCCGCCAAGGATATAGCCGGGATTGCTTCCTCCGCTGCTGCCGTTTGTGACCTTACCATAGTAGGTTCCGCCGTAGATAACACCTATGCTGTCGGTTTCTCCGCTCACCTCGGCATTTTTTACGACTGCATAGCCTTGTTCATTATCAGCATTTGACGCATAGTTATTGTAGAGCGTTTTGAATGTGCCGTTTTCGATGGTTCCAAAATTGGAGAATATCCCATCAAAAATACCGTTTTCTACCGTACCATAGTTTTCCACATAGCACTTTGCCGTCTGATCCGGGATATTGTAGCGGTATCCTTGATAAAGGTACAGTCTAACTCCATGACTCCAATAGTCTGCCTGCCTGTACTCCCAGCCGCTTGCCTTACTGCCGCTGTGCTTCGGGATGCCGTTTTCGTCAAAGGAAAGGTTCCAGATGGCATCGCAGGAAGCTGTGGCATATTTATTTTGATAATCGCTCGTTGTGACGGTAATCTTTTTGGGGTCAGCGTCTGCGGCATTTTCCCATTTGATAAAATCCGGATCAGAACCAATATACTCGACTGTTACATCGATAGGTTTTGTATTAGGTGTCACAATAAAAATGCGTTTGCTGATTCGTTCCAGCTCATCATCCGTCTGTTCATCCATCCGGACATCCACACGGTCATTGATCCGTACTTGATCCACCTCATCGTCCAGATTGATATAGTAGATGTTATAACTGGGACCTCCCGAACCTGCTACATTGAAATCATTCGCATAAATGCCGCCGTTCACATAACCCGGTTCGTTCAATACAACTTTCTTGGCAAAAATAGGCACAGTCACATTGCCTGCCGCATCCTTGCCGTTGGTAATATTGCCATAACCGGTGATCTCCTCATAAAAGCTGCCGCCCTTGATGTAGGAATCCTGCCCGGTCTCGACCGTATTATAGAATTCACCGCCAACGATCGTACCATTGTTGATGACCTTGCAGTGCACCTCAACACCGGTAAAGTCAAACTCGTGGTTTGCATTAAGAATAAGCGTCCCGGTGTTTGCATCGTAGGCCATCACATCTACTTCGATTGAAGTCAGTTCCTTTACCCATGTATGTGATTCATCATCTGTTCCTGCCAAAGTTTTTGTGAGAATGGAATGTTTCTCGCCATCGATCTCAATGTTCACATAGCTCTCAGAGTCTTCCTCACTCCGCTCACTCCATGTGCTTTGGGGCTCGGACGATATCCCCCCTACGCCAGATGTCGCCAAAGCTGTGACCGGCAGGGTCGTAAAGGCCATGCTTGCCGCCAGCGCACCGCTGACCAGCCGCAAAAATTGTTTGTTTTTCATGGTCGTTCCTTTCGTTGTGTTTCTTTCAGTGGGAGAAATTTCCAACAATCTATTTTAAGTATACCGTTTTTTTGCCATAGCACAAGAGTTTTTGCGGCACTTTGCATAATTTTACGAAAAGAAAGCAAAACGCCCCCACTCCTTCCGGAAAGTGGGGGCGCAAATTTCAAAAATATGTCCAACTGGACAATTTTCATTTCTTTACGGCGATCAGCACACGGATCTTCTGGCCCGCAGCGCAACCGTGGTTATCATACCAGCCGATAAGGTCGTAGTCCTCGCTGTTCACCTGTGAAAGGGTGGTAACGTAATAGGCACCCTTATACCACAGATACACCTGCATATCGTCGGCAGTCTCGTAGCGGGTAGAGCCGCTGATCACCGAGGCGGCCCCCAGCTGGTCCACCACCACCGGCATCAGCTGGAGCATGGATTTGACTTTGCCCGAGGTGCTGGTGCTGACGGCAATGCCGCCTGCAATGACCGGATACTTGATGGAAGCTTTATAGGTGGTCTGTTTGCCGTTGACGTAGCAGACGTAATCGGCCCCGCCGCCCACAAAGCTGAGGGCGGAACTGAGCAGGCCGGAAGTATTATTGGCTCCCAGTTTAAGCAGGTAGCTGGCAAGGCTGCCGGTAGAGCTGGTCACACTCTCCCAGACAGTGCTGGCAATGCTGCCGTCAATGATGCCCCACAAGATCTCGCTGGTGCTGGGCAGGACGATGCCGCCCACATCGCTCAGAATGGTCAGGGCCGTATCACCGTCTGAACTGGAAGAGCCCGAGGTGGAACCCGAAGAAGAGCCGGACGTGCTGCCGGAGGAGGAACCCGAGGAGCTGCCGGAGGAAGCGGAACCGCTGGAAGAAGTCAGCCCGGTGACGAGGTTCTTTACGTCATCCAGCACGCCATAAGTCCACAAATCACCGGTGACGTCGTTGAGGATGAGCCGGTCGATTTCTCCGGCGGCGTTGGTGGTGTAATATTTGACGTCAGAGCTGCTCAGCGTCACCCCGGATAGTCGGCTGGGACTTACCGTCCCAGCCACACCCTCCGACGTTGTATCCAGAATCTCTACATCATTGGCAAAGGCCGTATCTCCCAATGCCGTGGCAGTCTCATTGATGGTGCCGGAGGTGGATTTGGTATCCAGTTCGGTGACGTTCTCACCGTTTTCATCCACCGTTACCTGAACCAGCCACCCGGCCGGAAAATTCAGGCTTTTGTCCACATTGACACTGCGGGTCACACCGTCGGTGCACTTGACGGTAACGGTCTGCTGCACATCCGCACCATTTTCCTCGATCAGGGAGCGGCTGGCCGACTGGACCACACCATAGAACACTTCATCGGCCTGTTGCCCGGTCAGGACCGCCACTGCCTCGTTGTTCATGCCCAGCAGCAGAGTCACCACCTGCCCCACGCCACCGCCGTTCAGGCTGGACAGCTGCGCCGCTGCGGAAGAGGTTGCCAGCGTGTACTCCGTGCCTGCCACGGTGACAGTGGAGGGGTTGCTTGCACTGGGCGACACAGCCGTGACCCGGCCTGCGGCACGGCGGGTGTAGATCCACACAGTTTTTGCACTGGCATTGTAGTAGTACACATCATAGGCCGACAGTTCTGCCGAGGAGCTCACCGCATCGTTGCGGTAGATGGCTGCGGGGGTAAAGGGCAGGGTGCTGCCCGCCTCAGCCACAAAGGGGCCTACAAGACTGCCCAGCAGGATGGACGAAGTATCCAGTTTGCCGTCGGTGACGGTGAAGCCAAGAGAAGTTCCATAGACCGTGCCCTCGGCATTGTTGACCGTCAGGGCATTATACAGCAGGATGGCCGCATCTTCCAGCAGCATGGTCTCGCCCTGTTTCCGGGTCAGGCCGGAGCGCAGACCAAGGCTTGCAGCCTTGTTGAGTTGTGCCGCCGGGAAGGTGCCGCTGAGGGTGGTCACATCATAGCCCAACAGCTTGAGAACCGCAGTACAGGCTTCTTCCAGACTGACCGCCTGGTCGGGCCGGAAAGAGCCATCGGTGTAGCCGCTCATCCATCCCTGCTGGACGGCAATGCGGATGTAAGGTGCCCACGGATTGGACGAATCCACGTCGGTATAAAGCGTGCCGGTTGCCCCCTGCGCCGTTGCGCTTTCCCGGTAGGCCGAAAATGCAGTGAGCAGCTTTGCCAGCTGGCCCCGGGTGAGCACAGCGTTGAGGGCGGCGGTCTGGTCAGATTCCAGCCCACCCAGTGTCACCGCCACCTGAACAGCAGTGTTGGAGGATGCCGCCCCTGCGGGCAGCACCAGAAGCGACGCTGCCATGCTGACGGCCAGCAGCAGTGCGATCAAACGTTTTTTCATGTTATCTCCTTTAATCATATCGCAGTGCCTCAATGGGGTTGAGCCGGGCGGCACGCTTGGCGGGCAGATAGCCAAAGAGAATACCGATGCCCACCGAGATGCCAAAGGCCACCGCCACCGATGTGAGGGAAGGCGTCACGGTAAAATCATTTTCATCAAGGATCAACGGCAGCAGGAAAGCATTGGCCGCCATGGACAGCAGATAGCCCAGCGCAATCCCCAGTACACCGCCCAGAGCCGATGTGGTCGCTGCCTCGGTGACGAACAGCCCAAGGATCGACCGTTCCTTGGCCCCAAGGGCTTTCCGGATGCCGATCTCCCGGGTGCGCTCGGTGACGGACACCATCATAATATTCATGATCCCGATGCCGCCCACCAGCAGCGAGATGGCTGCAATCGCAGTCAGGATGGTGACCACCATATTGATCATTGAAGTCATGGAAGAAAGCATCTCGCTCATGCTTGTCACAAAGTAACCGCTGTCCGAGTGGAGCAGGCTTTGCAGGGTGGTCTCAATGAGCTCCTTGGCTTCGGTCAGCTTGTTCTCGTCTGTTACTGTAACGCCGTAAGAAGTCACCGTGGAAGAGCCCGAGACCCGCAGGGCTGTAGTGTAGGGCAAAAAGATCACATCGTCGCTGCTGCCCTCCTGCTCGGAGGTATCCGTCACCTTGGCTTCCAGCACACCCACAATGGTATACCGTTCTGTGCCGATCTTGATGGTCTGGCCGATGGCGTTGCCGCCGTAGCCCATCCGGCTGATGTAATCGCCCACAACACAGATCTTCTTGTTGTCCTCAAGATCAACATACTGGATGCCACGGCCCTCTGCCACGGTATATTTGTTCATCTCAAAATATACCTCGCTGACCCCCTTGACGGAGGTGTTGGAGTAGGTATCCGTGCCGATCTTTACAGTACCGCTGACATTTCCGGTGGGGGAAATGCTGCCGAACAGATCCGGGCGGGATTCCACCAGCTCATACATCGAACTCACCGACACTGACCGTGCGCCGTAACCCATGATCTGCACACTGAGCAGGTTTGTGCCCATATCGGAAAAGCTGTCCTTGATGCTTTGGGTCATGCCGTTGCCCAGACCCACGATGACGATGACCGCCATCTCGCCGATGATGATGCCCAGCATGGTCAGGAAAGTGCGGAATTTGTTGCTCCAGATATTCTGGATGGCCTGACGGATGGTCTCATAGATCATGCTTTCGCCTCCCCTGCCCGCTGTACCGGGGCTGCAAAGTCGGGCCGGACCACGGCCTCCGGGGCGTGGGAATCGCCATCGTAGACAACACGGCCATCTTCCAGCCGGATGATCCGTTCTGCCTGCACGGCAATAGAATTATCGTGGGTGATCAGCACCACGGTATTGCCCTGCCGGTGCAGATCCTGTAACATTCCCAGCACTTCCCGGCCGGTGTGGCTGTCCAGTGCACCGGTGGGCTCGTCGGCCAGAATGACCGCAGGCCGCCCCGCCAGTGCCCGGGCAATGGACACCCGCTGCTGCTGACCGCCGGAAAGCTGATTGGGCCGGTTTTTGAGCTTATCCCCCAGCCCTACCTGCTCCAATGCTGCTCTGGCTCTGCGGTGGCGTTCTGCCCGGGGAAGTCCTGCGTAGGTAAGCGGGACTTCCACATTTTCCATCAGGCTGAGCTTAGGCAGAAGATTATATTGCTGAAAGATAAAGCCCAGCATCTCGTTGCGGATCTCTGCCAGCTCGTCCCGGTTCATCCTGCCCACATCCCGGCCATTGAGTTTGTAGGTACCATAGGTGGGCACATCCAGACAACCGATGATATTCATGCAGGTGGACTTGCCCGAGCCGGACTGGCCCACAATGGCCACAAACTCGCCTTTTTCGATCTTCATGGAAATGTGGTCCGCAGCTTTCACCGTGGTATCTCCCATTTTGTAGTACTTGCAAACCTGGTCAAACTCGATCAGTGCGTCCATTAGTGGCCACCTCCCGGCCCGCCGTTTCCGCCGCCAGGTCCGCCCCCGTCAAGTCCGCCACCCGGGAACTCCATGTCCTCGCTGTCCGAAGTCTTGGTGGTAGCATCGGCACTATAGGCCACCGTGTCGCCTTCCTGCAAGCCGGAGGTCACGGCAATATAATCGTCGTCGCTGACGCCGGTGGTCACCTTGATATAGACATAGCCATCGGGAGCCTTCATGCTCGGATCGGCATTGGCTGCACTGGGCGAGTCCTCCGTGATCAGGATATAATTGCCCCGGACGACGGCCGCATTGGGCACGCTGAGGGTATTTTCTGCACTGGCTACAGTGATCTCTGCTGTGGCGTTCATGCCGGGCAGCAGGTCGCCCATATCATCAATGCGGACGGTAACCGGATAGGTCGTGGTGCCGCCGGTGGTGGTGCCTGCCGCCGACACACTGGTGACCACGCCAGTAAAGGTGCGGTCCGAAATAGCATCTGCCGTGATGGTGACGCTCTGGCCTTCCTTGATATTCAGGATCTCCAGCTCATCCACATTGAGGGTCATCTGCAGATAACTCAGGTCGTAGATGGTGCACATGGTCTCACTGGTGGTGGAAGAGGATCCCACGGTATCCCCCGCCTTGACATCCTTGGAAATGATCGTGCCGCTGATGGGAGAAGTAATGGTGTAGTTCTCCATGGTCTTTTCGGTATCCTCCATGGACATCTGGGCACTGCGGAGGTTATCGGAAGCGTTCTGCACCTGCTTGGTCAGCTCATTGCCCGAAAGCTGAAGGATGGCTGCATTTTCGCCGACGGTCTGGCCTTCTTTGACGCAGACCGCTGCCACCTTGCCTGCTGAAGATGCCGTGACCGACTGCTCCTTCTGGTAGACGAACCGGGCCGAAGCCAGTGCTCCCACGCCGTTGACGGAAGCGGTTGCGGCCTGCGCTGTGGTCAGACTGCCGGTGTTTGCTACCGCAATGACCACCGTCCGGACCAGCAGATTGCCGCTGCTGAGGGTATCGGTGCCCGCCACTGACTTGACCGTACCGGTCAGGGTCTCAAACGTGCTGTCCAGCGTCACCTGCGCCGTCTGGCCCACTGCAAAGTTTGCTGCATCCGCCGCCGGGAATTCCAGTGTCAGCAGCAGGTTGGAGTCGTCCCGGATGACGGCCACCTCCTGCCCTGCGGCCACCACGTCCCCTGCTGCAACCTTGAGGGATGCCACCGTGCCTCCCACAAGGGTGCGGACATACTGAGCGTCCACGGCATCGTCGTAATTCCGCTGGGCCTGATCCAGACTCAGCTGTGCCTTTTCCACGCTGCTGGAAGCATCCGAGCTGTCGATGGTATAAAGGACCGTGCCTTTTTCAATGGTATCGCCAACCTCAAAATCCGCAGTGAGAACGGTGCCCTTGACCAGCGATTTGACCGTGTAGGTATTGGCTGCCGTGATGGTGCCCGACCCGCTGAACGTGTTGGTGATGTCCCGCTTTTCCGGGCTGACCGTAAGATACTCTGCCTCGGTCTGCGCCGGCTTTGCGCCGCCCTTTGGCAGCAGGAAGAATCCTGCCACTGCCACAACACAGGCTGCTGCGGTGATCCGTTTCCAGTTGTGTTTCAAAAACGGTTTCCAGCCTGTTTCCACAGGTTGTCCGGCACTGACTTCCACGAGAAATTCCTGATCTCCCGGGTCGGCCGGTTTCTTTTTGTGAAGCATAGTGCTGCCCCTCCTGTCTGATCTCATTTGAAGAGTACAGCTACATTTTAGCTTCCAAATCTTAGGATTTGCCCCAGAATTTTCTTAAGACCGCTTAAGACACTTTAAAATTGTGTGAAAAAGCCGCCCTGCAGCCCTTCTTTCGGAAGAGCTGCAGGGCGGCCGTGGTTTCATTCTATTCCGTGACCGGGAACAGCAGGGTCACACAAAACCAGTCCGGCCCTGACTCAATACGGCAGACGCCGTGCATTTTTTCCATCATGGTCTTCATGCTGGTCAGGCCTACCTTGGTGCTCTCGGCGGCGGCAGGAGCCGGAAGTGTGCGGTTGAAAAAGCTCAGCCCTGCCATCTCTCCTTCCCGGAGATACCGGATGGCGATCTCCTGCCCGGGGTCGGCATACTTGAAGCAGTTGGAGATAATGTTGTCCAGCACCCGGTGGACATACTGAGCCTTAACGGTCAGGGTCACATCCTCTTCTCCCAGCTCCAGCGCACAGGCAAAGCCTTTCTGCTGCAATTGATCTGCCACCTCGGTCAGGGGACCTTCAAAGATCTGAGAGAAGCGGGCAGGCGGGTCCAGCGTCACCACAGTATCCCGGGTGACCAGCGCATATTCAAAAAGATTATCTGACAATTGCTTGATCTGCCGTGCCTTTTCATCGATTTTGACCAGATAATCGTTCCGCTGCTCTTCGGCATCATACTTGTGATAGCGGACGATCTCGGTGTAAAGAAGCAGCGTGGTCAGAGGAGTGCGCAGGTCATGGGACATCTCCGTGATCAGGCTCTTGACCCGGGCCGAGGCTTCGGCTTCCTGTTCCTGCTGGCTGCGGAGGGTAAGCCGCATGGAGTCCAGACAGCGGGCCAATGTGGTGATCTCATCGGCCCCCCGCACGGTAATGGGATGGTCGAGGTCTCCGCCCTCCATCGCCTGGATCTCCTCACTGAGCTGCACGATATATTTTACATATTTCCGGCTGCCCAGCAGGAAGAACATGGGAAACCACCAGAAAATGCAGAGAGCCAGCAGGATCTCGCATCCTGCGCCGTAATAGGCATCCATGCCGTTGAAGTAAAGCACGGCATCCGCAGTTCCGTCGGAAAATGCAAGGGTATAAACCGGCATCCAGCTGTAATCCCGGGGATGGTATTTTTTCTCATCCGGCATGTCATCCCTTGGCCCCACATAGGTATGCCGGTCATAAGATGCATAAATCAGGGCATGATCCTCGTAAATTTCCAACAGAGTGCTGCGATGCTCCCGAGCCCAATCGTCCAGTTTTTCTACCTCGCTGTCCGAAATGTCCTCCTCGGTGATATAGACCTGCAGCTCCTCGACCTGCTTCCGGGCGATATTCTGCTGCACATCGCTGTGTTCAAACCAGAACCGGAGCCCACGGTTGAGCACCACCTGAGAAACGGCCAGCAGCACTACGCTGGCCACTCCGGCCAGAAAGATGATCCCTACCAGCTCCCGGGCAAGGCCCTGCTGCTTTCCGGTTCGGTCTGCAGACTGTTTTTTCATCGAGTCATCCTCTCCTCTCCGGCGGCAAAGCGGTAGCCTTTGCCCCAGACCGTGCAGATCCGCTTTGGATTCTGGGGGTCGGCCTCGATCTTGGTGCGCAGATTCCGGATGTGGACCATCACCGTACCGTTGGACACATAGTAATAGGGCTCACCCCAGACCGTTTCATAGATCACCTGCACTGGAAAGATCCGCTGCGGGCTCTGCATCAGCATCTTCAGAATTTTATATTCGGTCTCGGTCAGATCCACCTCCCGGTCCTCCACCCAGACCCGGTTGCAGTCCAGCGCAAGCCGGACTCCGCTCAGGGTCAGGGTCTTATTTTCCGTCTGCATGTCCGTTTGTCCTTTGCCCTGATAGACGCAGTACCGCCGGAGCAGAGCCTTGACCCGGGCACTGAGTTCAGCAAACGAAAAAGGCTTTGCCAGATAATCATCGCCTCCGGCCGTCAGCCCCAGCAGCTTATCCGACTCCTGCGACTTGGCTGTTAAAAAGAGGATGGGCACTGTGGAGGTCTTACGGATCTCTTCACAGACCCGCAGGCCGCTCATGCCCGGCATCATGATATCCAGAATGACCAGATCCACCTCGGGCCGCATCAGCTCGAGGGCCCTCAGGCCGTTTTCCGCCTCGAGGATGTGATATCCCTCTCCGGTCAGCAAAATACGCACACCGTCCCGGATGTCCGGGTCGTCCTCCACAATGAGGATGGTCTGTTTTTCCATCCACTCGCTCCCTTCCTTTTGCTCTGTCATGTTTGTTCCAGTATAACAGCCGGTTCTTTAAATTTCCACGATAATTTTCTAAGGAAATCTTAAGAACTCTCCTCGCCTTGTCTTTTGCCTTCGGCTGTGATACACTCAAAGCCATGGAATCCGAACAAAAGCGAGGGAGATACGAATGAGCAGAACAAAGCTGGTGCTGCTGGGCACCGGGACCCCCAATGCCGAGCCCTTTGCCTCCGGGCCGTCCTCGGCGGTGGTGGTGGACGGCAACGCCTATCTGGTGGACTTTGGCCCCGGCGTGGTCCGGCAGTGCGCCAAAGCCTACGAAAAGGGCATTTCTGCCCTCCACCCCAAAAATCTGCGGGTGGCGTTCTGCACCCATCTCCACACCGACCACACCGCAGGCTACCCCGATCTCATCTTCACCCCATGGGTGCTGGAACGGGACGTTCCGCTGGAAATCTACGGCCCCAAGGGCCTGCAGAGCATGACCGCCCACATCGAGCAGGCCTATGCTGTGGACATCGATTTCCGGATCAACGGCTTCGAAAAAGCCAACCCCGAGGGCTACAAAGTCAATGTCCATGAGATCGGCGAAGGGGTCATCTACCGGGACGAGCTTGTTACCGTAACGGCCCTGCGGGTGAGCCACGGCACACTGGAAAGCTACGCTTACCGGTTCGATACCCCGGACCGAAGCATCCTGATCTCCGGCGACACCTGCCCCATGCCGGTGATCGCCGCCCAGACCGGGTGCGACATTCTGCTCCACGAGGTCGAGTATGCAGGCGGGTTGTCCCAGCGCACACCGCAGTGGCAGAAATATCACCGGGCCGTCCACACCCTTTCCACCGACCTTGCCCAGATTGCCAAAGCCGCACAGCCCGGCCTGCTGGTGACCTATCACCGCATTTATCATCTGGATGTGTTTGCCCCCGGGCAGGACACCCGGGCCGAAGTGGCAAGACGGGAAGCCGCCATCCTTGAGGAGATCCGCTCGGCCGGGTATGAGGGCCCTGTGGTGAACGGCCATGATCTGGATATCTACTGATCCTCTTCCCGCTTTTTCGTCTCATTGAGATCGTTTCTCCGGTTTTTGAGCATCCTGCCTGAAAGCCGGAGATTTTTTCTGTCATTCTGCCAGTATGCGGGGACTTGAAAAAACGTTCCTTCCGTGTTATCATGATGTCAATATGAAAACGATACCACTATAAATCACAGGCAGGAGGCAGTGGTGATGGAGCGCAAACTGATTTTTTTGGATATTGACGGAACCCTGACCGAAGCGGGCAAAAATGTGCCCCCGGCATCGGCTCTGGAAGCCATCCGCAAGGCACGGGCTGCGGGACATCTGGTGGCCCTGTGCTCCGGACGGAATTATGGGATGCTCTCGCCGCTGCTGGTCTATCCCTTTGACGGCATCATTGGCAGTGCAGGCGGCTACATCGAGCTGGGCGGCAAGGTCATTTACAGCTGCCCCATGACCGCCCAGCAGCAAGCCCGGGCCATGAAGTGCTTTGCAGACAACGGATGCTTTATCACCATTGAGGGCAAGATGGGCAGCTATGTGGACCCCGGCCTGCGCCAGTTCCTGCGCAGCAGAGCCGCTGCCACCGGCAACAGCGAGATGCTGCGCTGGCGGGAGCAGCTGGAAACCAGCCTGAATATCCGGCCCCTGTCCGAATATGACGGAGAGCCCATTTATAAGATCATTTTTATGTGTCCTTCCGTCGAAAATCTCACCCTCCCCCGCCGGGAACTGGAAGCCGAATTCCAGTTCTGCGTTCAGGAACCGGACCCTGCGGGCCTTATCAACGGCGAGCTCATCAACCGCCAGTTCAATAAGGGCACGGCCGTCCGCCGGATGGCCGAAGCTGCCGGCATCCCCATGGATGACACCATCGGCTTTGGCGACAGCATGAACGATCTGGAAATGATCGAGACCGTGGCCTGCGGCGTCTGCATGGGAAACGGCAGCCCCACCCTCAAAGCCCACGCCGACTGGGTCTGCCCCGCCGTCAGCGAGGACGGCCTTGCCAAAGCCTTTGAGCATCTGGGTTTGACCACTTGATTCTGCCATTTTCTGCTTTCTTCTTCATTTTTCCCCACCCTCCCCTCATGGGAGGGCCTTTTTGTTGTATCCATCACAGTAGTTTTCCTCATTTCGCATAAATTCCAGCAACCTGCTAAAAATTCCATGAAATTTATTGTAAGGTTTGCCGATTTACAAACTGTTCACAAAATCATACAATAGTGTCAGAAAGAGAAAACGATTCCACATAAAACGTGAAACCGTCTCAGACATTCCATCACCACACACAAGCAAAAAATTCTGGGAGGAAAACAGTATGGCACTTGATTATGCAGCCTGCGCCAAAGAAATTTATGAGACTCTGGGCGGGCGGGAAAACATCGTTTCTGCGGCTCACTGCGCCACCCGTCTGCGGCTGGTCACAGTGGATAACAGCAAGGTAGACATGAAAAAGCTGGAGAACATTGAGGGCGTCAAGGGCGTGTTCAGCTCCAACGGCCAGCTCCAGATGATCATCGGCACCGGCACCGTCAATAAGGTGTACGATGAGTTTTTGAAAGTCTCCGGCATGACCGCCGCCACCAAGGACGACGTAAAGGCCGCTGCCGCCAAATCTATGCCTCTGCCCCAACGGCTGGTCAAGGCACTGGGTGACGTGTTCGTGCCCATTCTGCCTGCCATCGTAGCTTCCGGCCTGATGATGGGTCTGGTGGAAGCTCTGGGCAAGGCCATTCCGGTCTTTGCTTCCACCGACTGGTACGGCTTCCTTGATCTGGTCTCCAACACTGCCTTTGCCTACCTGCCTGTTCTGGTTGCCGTCTCCACAGCCCGGGTCTTCGGCGGCAACATCTTTTTGGGCGGTGTCGTGGGTCTGAGCATGATCCACTCATCCCTCATCAATGCATGGGCCGTGGCCTCTGCCGACAGCATCCCGGTCTGGCATCTGCTCTGCTTCAATGTCAAGCAGGTGGGCTATCAGGGCCATGTCATCCCGGTCATCATTGCGGTCTGGCTCATGTCTCAGATCGAAAAATGGCTTCACAAGCACGTTCCTGAAGTCATTGACCTCTTTGTCACCCCGCTGTGCACCGTGCTGCTGACCACCTTCCTTACCTTCACCATCATCGGACCCATCTTCTCTACTGCCGAGACCTACATCCTCACCTTTGCCAAGTGGCTCATCACTGTGGGCTTTGGCGTCGGTTCTCTGGTCATGGGTGCCATCTATCCTCTCACCGTCGTCTGCGGCCTGCATCATATGTACAACGTCATCGAAGCCGGCCTGCTCTCTGAGGGCAGCCTGAACATCTGGATGCCCATTGCTTCCGCCGCCAACTTTGCACAGTGCGGTGCCTGCCTCGCCGTAGCCCTCAAATCCAAGGACCCCAAGAATAAGACCATCGCCATCCCCTCTGCCCTCTCCGCTGCTCTGGGCATCACCGAGCCTGCCATCTTTGGTGTCAACCTCCGTTATGTCAAGCCTCTGGTCTGCGGTATGGTGGGCGGTGCCGTGGGCGCATGGTTCGGCTCCATCATGGGCATCGGTGCCACCGCTTACGGCGTCACCGGCATCCCGGGCTTCCTGATCGTGGGCGACTACCTGCTGCCCTATGCCGCAATGCTGCTGATTTCCGGCGGCGTGGCCTTTGCCTTGACCTGGATCTTCTGGAAGGAAGAGGCCGTTGAAAAAGAGACCGCTGCGGTCTGAACCCGGACGGAAAACATCCCGCATCCTGCGCAAACTGGAGGAAATGATCCATGAATAAAAAAGAAGAGACCCTGTTTCAGCGTCGGCTGAACCGCCATCTGGATGAGCTGCGCTGGCTCTATATGGAGCTGTACGGCAACGACTCCATGTTTGCCGAGCTCTGTGAAATGCTTCACTATTACGCCGAACAGCGTTCCCCGGCCCTGCGCCAGCGGGACCTTGACCGGGAAGCAGACCCCAACTGGTACAAGAGCAGCGACCTTGTGGGCATGATGATGTACATCGACAATTTTGCCGGGAACCTCAAGGGTGTGCAGAGCAAGCTGCCCTATCTGGAAAAGGCCGGCATCAACTGTCTGCACCTGATGCCCTTTTTGAATACCGTGCCCGAGCGGAGCGACGGCGGCTATGCCGTGGCCGATTTCCGCACCGTCCGGCCTGACCTTGGCACCATGGAGGATCTGGAGCAGCTCACCGCAGCCTGCCACAAAAAAGGCATCAATGTCTGCATGGACTTTGTAATGAACCACACCAGTTCCGACCACGAGTGGGCCAAGCGGGCCCGGGCCGGAGACGGCGAGTACATGAGCCGCTACTTCTTCTATGCCGATCCCGCCATTCCGCAGGAGTACGAAAAGACCGTGCCGCAGGTGTTCCCCACCACGGCTCCGGGCAACTTCACATGGCTGCCGGAATGCGGACACTATGTCATGACCACCTTCTATCCCTACCAGTGGGATCTGAACTACCGCAACCCCCGGGTATTCAACGAGATGATGTACAATTATCTCTACCTTGCCAACCGGGGCATGGATATCATCCGGATCGACGCCGTGCCTTATATCTGGAAGGAGCTGGGCACCAGCTGCCGCAATCTGCCCAAGGTGCACACCATCGTCCGGATGATGCGGATGATCGGCGAGATCGTCTGCCCCAGCGTCATTCTGCTGGGCGAAGTGGTCATGGAACCGGCCAAGGTAGTGCCCTATTTCGGCACGGTAGACAAACCCGAGTGCCATCTTTTGTATAATGTAACCACCATGTGCACCACATGGCACACCGTCGCCACCCGGGACACCCGGCTGCTCCGCCGTCAGCTGGATGCTGTGAACGCCCTGCCCAAAGATTACGTTTTCCTCAATTACCTGCGCTGCCACGATGATATCGGCTGGGGGCTGGACTTTGACACCCTCAAGCAGTGGGGCTTTGAAGAAGTGGCACACAAGAAGTATCTCAACCGGTATTTTCTGGGACTTGAGGGCGGCAGCAACAGCCGGGGCGAGCTGTACAACGACGACCCCGTGACCGGCGATGCCCGGTTCTGTGCCACCACCGCAAGCCTCTGCGGCATCGAAAAGGCAGGCTTTGAGCAGGATGCCGCCGCCATGGAGCGGGCGGTCCGGTTTGACCTGACTCTCCACGCCATGATGCTGCTTCAGAGCGGCATCCCCATGCTTTACAGCGGAGATGAGATCGCGCAGGTGAACGATTACAGCTACAAGAACGACCCCAACAAGGCGCAGGACAGCCGGTATGTCCACCGGGGCAAGCTGAATTGGGAGATCGCCGCTCACTGCGAGGACACCTCCACCCCTGAGGGAAAGGTGTTCTGCGGGCTGAAAAAGCTGGAGGCCATCCGCCGCAGCCACCCCGCCTTTGACCTTGGAGCCGATGTATGGACACTGGACACCGGCGACAACGCCGTTCTGGCCATTGGCCGATACGCCGAGAAGGAAAAGATCATCGGAATCTTCAATTTCAGCGAAATTGACAGGACCGTGACTTTGCCGTATGATAAGGGCGAATTTACCGACCTGCTCACCGGGAACCGTGCAGTATTGGAAGATCTGACCATCCCTGCCTACGGCTCTTTCTACATGGCGCAGCAGTTCATGCCCGACCCCGAGGAGATCAAAGCCCCGCTTTAAGCATTGTAAAGTGTGCTTCCTGCACTGGTAAATTGCGGCGAAATGTGTTATAGTAAATGAAGTTTTCAGTCATTTACGCAGGAGAATATCATGACCATTTCTGAGATCGCAAAACTTGCGGGCGTTTCCAATACAGCCGTGTCCCGCTACCTTAATCACGGCTATCTCTCCGCCGAAAAGCGGGAGGCCATTGCAAAGGTGATCGCCGAGACCGGCTACCGTCCTTCGGTGCAGGCACAGATGCTCCGCACCGGCAAGACCAAAACCATCGGCATCGTCCTGCCCAAGATCGATTCCTATTCCGTCAGCAACGTGGTGGCCGGCATCATCAGCGTGCTGGAAAAAAGCGGCTATCAGACTCTGCTGGCTGACACATTCAACGACCCGGTCAAGGAGCTGGAATCGCTGGAGATCTTCAACGAGCAGCGGGTGGATGGCATCATTTTCATTGCCACGGTCTTTACCCCCCAGCATCATACCGCACTGCGCAGCTGCCGGGTTCCGGTGGTCATCGTCGGTCAGCAGCTCAGCGGTTACTCCTGCGTCTATCACGACGACTACAATGCCATCCTCGAAGCTACCAATCTGGTGCTCTCCAAGGGCTGCCGCCGTCTGGGCTATCTGGGTGCCCTGCCCGAGGACCGGGCCGTAGGGCAGGAGCGTCACCGTGCCTACTGCGACGCCGTCCGTGCCGCCGGACTGGATGAGCAGGCGGAACACTGCTGCATCGCCCAGTTCAGCATCGAGTCCGGTGAGGAAAAGACCAAAGAGCTCTGGGAGGCCTACGGCCCGCTGGATGCCATCGTCTGTGCCACCAGCCGGATGGCGGTCGGAGCTCTGCAATACCTGCGGAGCATCGGCAAGCGGGTGCCCGAAGATGTACTGCTGACCGGTCAGGGCGACAGCACCCTCTGCCGGGTCTGCTCTCCCTCCATCACCAGCGTCCGCTACGCCTACGAGGAAAGCGGCCGGGTGGCTGCGGAAATGCTGCTGGAAAAGCTGAACTCCCCCGACATGGTGCCCCGGGAGACCAAGCTGGGCTTTACCCTTGTGGAGCGGGAGTCCACCGCACGGTAATACAACAGAACAAACAAAAAGGAAGCCGGGTTTTGAAGCCCGGCTTCCCTTTTTGCGTAAGGAAACGAGAAATGAAATGAGAAATGTCAGAAATTACAGCTGGCAGGCGGTATCGTAACCGGTGCGGATGGCATTGGAGATATCCGCAGCCTTGCCTGCTGCATCGCCGATGGCATAGACCGGCACACCGGCAGCTTCCAGCGCAGCGGCGTCAAAGGCATTGGAGCGTGCGCCCATGGCCAGAACGATATAGTCGCAGGGAATGGTGACGGTCTCGCCGTCCTTGTTCTCGCAGACGACAGCAGACAGGGTGAACTCCATGACCTTATGGCCGGGATACTGCGCCACGCCGTAAGCCTTGTAGTTTTCCATCAGAGTGGGCAGAATGGTGCTGCTCTCCCCTGCTGCGATCTTATCCATCATCTCCACCACCGAGACCTTGCAGCCCCGGGCAGCAAGATACTCTGCGGTCTCACAGCCCACCATGCCGCCGCCGATGACGGCCACCTTGCCGTAGACCTGCTGTTCTCCGGCCAGCACTTTCCACGCATCGGCCACATTCACGTTGTCGATGCCGGGGATCTTCGGGGCTGCGCTGTGGGCACCCACGGCGTTGATGACTGCCTCAAAGCCTGCATCAGCCAGCTCCTGCGCAGTGGGGGCCTGTGCAAGGCGGAGCTTGACGCCTGCCTTGCATACTGCATGAATGAGGTCCTGTGCAGCCCGGCGCATCTCTTCCTTGCGGGGAGGCACACAGGCAATGTTCAGCTGACCGCCCAGCGAGGTGGTCTTTTCAAACAGGGTCACATCGTGGCCACGGAGTGCGGCCACCCGGGCAGCTTCCAGACCGGCAGGGCCGCCGCCAAGAACCGCCACCTTCTTTTTCTGTTCGGCGGGGACGATGCTGCGGGTATTCTCATAGCCGTTCTCGGCGTTCAGCACACAGGAGAGGAACTGCCGGTTCTGGATGGAATCGGTGCAGCCCTTGTTGCAGCTGATGCAGCGGCGGATGTCGCAGCTGCGGCCCTCGGCGATCTTGGTGCCCCATTCGGGGTCGGCCAGCAGCGGACGGCCCAGAGCCACGATGTCTGCCATGCCGCTCTCGAGGACCCGCTCTGCCATCTCAGCATCTACGATCCGGCCCACCGTGCTGACCGGGACCTTGACGGCCTGCTTGATCTGACCGGCGATGTCCACAAAGAAGCCATAAGGCTGCACGCCCATGGGCGGGATGGTGTCGGCCATGTTGCCGGTATGGTTGGCCTGCGCGACATGGAACATATCCACGCCGTCCTCTTCCAGCCAATGGGCAAACTGAACAGCGTCCGCCTGATCTACACCGCCCTTGCCCCGCTGCGGGGTGACGATGGAGAGCTTGTAGTCGATAACCATGCCGGGCACTGCCTTGCGGATGGCCTGCACCAGCATCCGGGCAAAGCGGCAGCGGTTCTCAAGGCTTCCGCCAAACTTGTCGGTGCGGTGGTTCATCCGGCTGGAGCACAGGCAGCCGGTGAGACGGTCACCATGGATCTGTATGACATCCACGCCCGCCTTCTGGGCACGGACTGCGCAGGCACACATCTTATCGATGATGGCCAGCAGCATCTCTTCACTGACCTCATCGGTGAAGAACATCATATCGTGGTGGAGACGCTGACGCATCTCATCAAATTTCTTCTGCATGAACAGGCTGTTGATGGCATCCACATCATACTCCGGGTGGAAGATCTGGACACCCAGCTTTGCACCATAGGCGTGCACGCTGTCGGCCAGAGCCTTGAACGCCGGGATCTGGCTGTCGTCAAACAGCTTGGGTGTGGGCGAAAAGCTGTTGATGGGGGCCACATCGCCCAGAACGATATAGCCCACACCGCCCTTTGCCAGCCGGGTGTAGAAGCCCATATCCTGCTCGCTGATCATGCCGTTCTTCTCATAGCCGGTGGTCAGCGGGGGGAACATGATGCGGTTTTTAAAGGTCTGTCCACCCACTTCAATGGACTGAAGGATCATCGGATTCATATGCAACGCCTCCCTGCGTTTGGTTCAGATATGCTTTTTGATAAAGGCTGCCACAACCTCTTCCACAGCTGCCCGGGCAGCCATGGTGGCAAAGTTGTGCCCGCCGCCTGCCACAGTGTGCAGCTCCGGGTCGATGTAGTCCTCGGCATACCGGGCACAGGTGCCCTCGTCTACCAGACGGTCATCGTCGGCCCGCAGGATCAGCACCGGGCCGCCGTAGTTCTGTGCCTCGGTAAAGGGGTCGGGGTGTTTTGCCATCTCATAGTTGAAGGCCATCTTGTAGCACAGACCCTCAAGGTCGGCATAGTCGTGGCCGGTCTGGACCACGCCGTCGGCTCGCTGGGCACAGCCAAACCACATTCCGGCACCCGGGCAGAGCAGCACCAGACCGTGGGGCTTGAGCTGCGGTGCAGAGGATGCGGCGATGTAGCCGCCCATGCTCTGGCCCGAGAGGAACAGCTTTTCGCTGTCCACGTAGGGCTGTTTTGCAGCCCATGCAAAGATATCGGCGGCATCGGTCAGCAGGCCGTCAAAGCCCATATCCTCAAACTCGCCGTCGCTCTCGCCGTTGCCGTAAAAGTCAAACCGGACGCTGCCGATGCCCTGTTTTGCCAGAGCCCGGGAGAGGTGGACATACATGGATTTGTAACCGCCGCAGCTGCCCGCAAAGCAATGGAGATGGACCACAAAGGGCACCGGGCCGTCGGTATCGGGCAGGGTCACGATGCCCCGGAGGGTGTGTCCCGCACGGTTTTCAAATTGAACTTGAAGAATTTTCATGGATCACTGCTCCTTTGCTGCACGGCGGGCCTTCAGCTCGTCGAGCATCTCAGCGGTCTTCTGCTTGGTCAGGGGGTAAACGAAGAAGAGGATGGCAACTGCCACGCCGTAGCCCAGGAAATAGATGCCTGTGTAGCTCTTCCAGATGGCATTGACCACGCCTGCGGTCTGGACGGCACCTGCGGTGACGTTGTAGCCGATGGCACCCAGAACAAAGCTGGACAGGCTGCCGGAGATGGCACTGGCAAGCTTGCGGAAGAAGGAATAGGTGGAGTAAACAATGCCCTCGTTCCGCTCGCCGGTCTGCAGCTCGTGGTAGTCGATGGCGTCATTGACCATAGCCCAGATCAGGACCTGCATACCGGAAGCACCCAGATAGCAGATGCCGTTGATGATGATGAACATGACCGGGTTGTGGATGGGGAAGAAGAACAGCACGCCAAAGACGATGGCAGCAAAGCCTGCGCCCATGCAGCACCACTCTTTTTTGCCGAACTTATTGGCAAGGGGCTGGGTAATGGCAAAGGACAGAACCGCATACAGAACGCTGAGCATACCGGAAACCGCCTGAATTTTGACGTTGCCAAAGAAATCCTTGTACAGGTAGGTGTTCAGACCGTTCACGATGGATGCACCGATCATGCCGGTCAGGCTGAAGAACATGACACCCAGCAGAGCCTTGTTGTGGGAGATCTGCTTGAGGACCTGCAGATAGTTCAGCTTTTCACCGGCGGGACGCTCGGGCACTTCCACACGCTCTTTGCACCAGACACAGGTGATCTGGAGGCAGAGCAGGCCCAGCATGGCGCAGATGCAGGCCAGCATCAGGAAGCGGCCAGCCACGGGCTTGTTGTCCACATACAGGAACAGGGGGCCAACCATGACCATGACGGTCATGAAGATGGTGCCGCCCAGGCTGCGGTAGCGGGACAGGGCGGTGCGCTGCTTCACATCATCGGTCATGACGCTGGACAGAGTGCCAAAAGGCACATTGACGCAGGTGTACAGAGCCTCATACAGAACATAGGTGATGAACATATAGGCCAGCCGCAGGCCGTAGTTGATGTTGCTGACATTCACAAAGCCCAGCACGCAGAGCACGGCCATGGGGAAGGAGAACGCCCGGATCCACGGAATGAACTTACCGCCCTTGGTGGCCTTGCGGGAGTCCACGATGGCACCGATGATGGGGTCGTTGACTGCATCCCAGATCTTGGTGATGAGCAGCAGGATGCCCACATGGAAGGGGTTGACCTGCAAGATCAGGGTATAAAAGATGGAAAGATACATGGCCCGGTACTGCTCGGTAAAGCAGCAGCCAAGGTCGCCGAGGGTGTAGCCGATCTTATCCAGCATGGAGAAGGGTCGGACATTCTTTTTTTCGCCCATTGATTTTATCCTCCTTTATATGACAAACCAGACGAATCTTCGAGGCTTTTCTCACGAGCCTCCGCTCTTCTCCTGCATTATACGTTAAATTTTCGTCAATACATATCCAAAAATTGATTGAAACCTATCGCAAATTGATGTATTATGCAATTATACCAGTTCATCTTTTGTGTTGTGTACATCAAACTGTAAACCATGCTATATCCGGAGGTTAAAATTTGTTAAACTATACAGCAAAACGTTATCTTTATGAGCACAGCATCACCCGGGAATTCTACTCCGGGCCCTACTATTCCCTGTTTCTGGTCATGCGGGGCAGCGGTGTGTTCCGGTGCGGCGATGCCCTGCTGCCGGCCCAGCAGCAGAACCTCATCATTTTCAAGCCCAGCGAGGGCGGACGGCTGGAATTTTCGGGCACCCGGGGGCCTCTTGAGATGATCCGGGTCCGGCTTTCCTCCGAGGTGCTTGCGGCTCTTTCGGACGAAACCACCAACCTCGAAACCTGCTTCAATGTGGTCCCCTTCCGGCAGGTGTCGGTGCGGCCCGGCAGTGAGATCTATATGCTGCTGAAAAATCTGGCCCGGAAGATGGTGATGCTCCCTTCCGAAAGCAGCCAGTTCGGGGCCAGCTTGTTTGAGATCGGCATTTTGCAGATGTTCACGGTGCTGGCCCTCCGGGCCTGCATCCACGCCGAATCCCATACCGCTGCCGTCAGCCGCCACCACCTGATGCTGGACGAAGTGTTCCTTTACATTCAGGCCCATCTTACCGAAGAACTGACGCTGGAACGTCTGGAAAAAGAGTTCTACGTCTCCCATGAGCACATTGCCCGGGAGTTCAAGCGGCAGACCGGCCAGACCGTTCACCGGTACATCGTCAAGGCCCGGCTGGACCGCTGCTGCTCCCTCATCGAACAGGGTCTCCCCCTCACGGAGGTGTACAAGATGAGCGGTTTCGGCGGCTACAATCACTTTTTCCGTGCCTTCAAAAAAGAGTACGGCATGACCCCCGGCGAATACTTCCGCACAACAAAACAGGACGCCCGGGGCTGAGCCTTTAGCGTCCTGTCCGTTCTGTGCTTATTCTGCTTCGATCTTTTCCACAAGGTCAAGATACTGGCCGCCGTACTGGGTATAAAGAGGCTGCACCAGCTGCCGGAACCGTTCCAGCTCCTCGTCCGAAAGCTTGATCTCCCGGCAGCCCGCATCCAGTGCCTGCTGCCGGGCCGCCGTCTCTTCCTGCGTCCAGAGCTCCCGCTCATACCGGGCGGAGTCCCGGGCACATTTCCGGATGATCTCCCGGTCTGCTTCCGGCAGCTTTGCCCAGGTGCGGCCCCCGGCCAACTGAATTTCCGGCACCCGGCTGTGCTCATCCACGGTGTAATAGCGGGCCACCCGGTAATGCTCCATCCGGTAGTAAGAGGGCCAGTTATTCTCCGCTGCATCGATAGTCCCGGTCTCAAAGGCCGAGTAGACATCGCTGTAGGCCAGCGTCACCGGCTGAGCCCCCAGCAGCCGGATCATATCGGACACAATCTGTGAATCCTGCACCCGGATCTTCTTCCCGCTCAGGTCCTCCAGATTCCGGATGGGCTTTGGGGCGTAGAACGACCGTGCCCCGGCATCGTACCAGCTCAGGCCTACCATGTTCCGTTCTGACACGACCTGCAAAAATTCCTCGCCGACAGCCCCATCCAGCACCCGCCACATCTGGGCGGCATCCTGATAGAGGAAGGGCAGCTGCAGAATGTTCAGCTTGGGCAGGTCATCGGCCAGAACCGACAGGCTCAGCCGGGCAAAGTCTATCCCGCCGATGGCCAGCTGTTCCCAGATCTCCTGCTCCGAGCCAAACTCTCCCCCGCTGACCACCTGCACCGCCACCCGGCCCCCGGTGCGCTGGCGCACCAGATCGGCAAAGTATTCCGCACCCTGTGTAGTGGGGTAGCCGTCGGGCTGATTTTCGGCATAGGTCAGCACAAATTCCGGGGCCGAAGCCTTTTCTCCGCAGCCTGTCAGCAGAGCCGGAGCCAGACACACCGCACCCATTGCGGCCAGAAATTCCCGCCTGCGCATCAAGATCACCTCGTTGTCCAGTATACCATAGAACACACAAAAGAAAAAGACGGTGCCATTGCAGAGCACCGTCTTTTCCATTAGGAGAAGAATCGAAGATGAGAGGATAGCAGTTTAAGCCAGACCGGTCAGCTGAGGCAGAGTCAGAGAGACGGCCGGGATGTAGGTGACCAGCAGCAGGCCGCCGATGATGGCCACATAGTACATCAGCATATAGGGCATGATCTTTTCCAGCGAGGTGCGGCCCACCTTGATGCCGACGAACAGCGCATTGCCGACGGGAGGAGTGATATTGCCGATGCAGAGGTTATACACGAGGATCATACCGAACTGGATGGTGCTCATGCCAAAGCTCTGGCAGATGGGCAGGAACAGCGGGGTGAAGATCAGGATCGCAGGGGTAACGTCCATGAAGGTGCCGGACACCAGCAGGATGACGTTCATGATCAGAAGGATAACGTACTTATTGCTGGTCAGGGCAAGCAGGGCAGCAGCCACGGCGTCGGGGATCTGCAGGAAAGCCATGACCCAGCCCAGAATGTTGGACACGCCCACGAGGAAAACCACCATGCCGGACATCTTGGCAGAATCCACGATGATCTTCCACAGGCCCTTCAGGTCGATGGAGCGATAGCAGAAGGCAAGGATCAGGGAATAGACAACCGCAATGGCAGAACCCTCGGTAGCGGAGAAAATGCCGCCCACGATGCCGCCGATGACCACGACGATCAGGGACAGGGAGGGCAGAGCACGCAGGGTGCAGATGCCCAGATTCTTCCAATCGAACTTACCGGGAGTACCCTTGTAGCCCAGCTTCTTTGCCAGAATAACACCCACCACGCAGCAGGCCAGAGCCCAGATGATACCGGGGATATAACCGGCCATGAACAGGGCCGCCACGGAGGTGCCGCCGGAGGCCAGCGAGTAGGTGATCAGTGCGTTGGAGGGAGGGATCAGCAGGCCGGAGCAGGAGGATGCGGCGTTGGTAGCAGCGGTAACGGCAGGGTCATAGCCCTGTTCCTCTGCACCGTCCCGGATCATGGAACCGACGGCTGCAGCCGCAGCGGAAGCAGAACCGGAAATTGCGCCGAACAGTGCGTTGGTGCCGATGTTGGTCACCAGCAGTGCGCCGGGCAGTTTGCCCAGAATGGACATCACGAAGTCCACCAGACGCTTGGCGATGCCGCCCTGATTCATGATGTTGCCGGCCAGAATAAAGAACGGGATCGCCGTCAGGCTGAACTTGCTCATGCCCACGAAGGTACGCTGAGCTGCGGTCAGAACCGCTACGTTCAGATCAATGGAAGAGAGGATGGCGGTCAGAGAAGAGACCGCAATGGCGTACGAAATAGGCACGCCGAGGAACAGCAGCACCAGCAGGACTGCCAGGATCACCAACAATGCTTGAATTGCCACAGTTTAGTCCTCCTTTTTCATTTCGGTCTGGGCCATCTCGGCCTCAGCTTTTGCAACAGCTTCCGAAGCCTCATCGGCCGCATCCAGGCTGATGGAGCCATTGGCGATGCCGATGATGTTCAGGATGGAGTAGAGCACGATGATCACGCCGCAGATGGGCATGACCCAATAGAAGGTGCCCACGGCCACACCCAGCGAAGAGGTCTGCTGGCCCATTGCCAGATTGGAGACCTGCCAGCCGCCAAAGACCAGAATGGCAGCGGAGAAGATGCAGGCGATGACCTCAGAGAAGATGTGGAATGCCTTGCGCAGGGGCGGGTTGAATTTATCGATGATGATGGGGATGTTCATATGGCCCCGCTCACCGGAAACGATGGTGGCACCAAACATGGTGCTCCAGCCGAAGAGGTAGCCCACCAGCTCCTCCGACCATGTGGAGGGAGAGTTGAAAATATAACGGGCGATGACCTGATAGGTGGTCAGGATGACCATAACGGCCATGCTCAGGCCTGCCAGAAGATTCAGGACCTTGTTCAGGATGCTTCTCAATTTTTCCATGATCGTGCCTCCTCAGTTTGCCGCATACTCGGCGTTGTATTCCTGGATGCGGTCGTAGATGGGCTGCAGCTCCGGGTTTGCCTCCAACACTTCATCGTGCAGGGGTGCCATGGCTTCCTGGAAGGGTGCGGTGTCCGGGTAGAGGAAGTTCACGCCCATCTCGTTCTCCGCCTTGTCCTTGGCCTCTGCCACAGCGTCGGCCCAGGCTGCACGCTCGGTCTCGTTGATGATCTTGAAGCCCTCGTCAAAGATAGCCCGCTCCTCGCTGTCGAGGTTGGAGAGGAACTCGTAGTTGGCGATGACCAGATCGGGCACCATCTGATGCATATCGTAGGAGTAATACTTGCAGATATCACCGTGGCCGTTGTCGGTCAGGGCCAGCTCGTTGTTCTCTGCGCCGTCCAGAATACCGGCCTGCAGGGCGGTGTACACATCACCAAAGCCCATAGGGGTGGCCGTGCCGCCCAGCAGCCGCATCATCTCCACGTTGGTGGGAGACTGCTGTACCCGGATCTTCAGGCCCTTCAGGTCAGAAGGCTGGTTGATGGGAGTCTTGACGGTGTAGAAGTTGCGGGTGCCTGCATCCAGCCATGTAACTGCCACCAGACCGGCTTTCTCGGTTGCCAGAAAGATGGGGTCGGTGACTTCAGGGTCGTCCATGGCAGCGTGATAAGCCTCCTCGCTGGAGAAGAGGTAGGGCAGGTTGAAGATCTGGTACTGGGAGCTGAAGGTCTCCATGATGGCGTTGGATGCCACAACAAAGTCGATGGCTCCGGTCTGGGTCAGCTGGGTCATCTCCGTCTGGGAACCCAGCAGCTCGCTGGGGTAGACCTCGACTTTGTACTTGTCGCCCAGCTTCTCGTTGATGTAGTCCGCAAAGGCGGTCAGGGCGATGTGGTCCGGGTGATTTGCCGACTGGACATGGCCGATCCGGATGATCTTCCGGTGGTCGCTGTCCCCGCCGCTGCATCCCGTCAGGAGCAGACTGCCTGCCACAGCAGCCGAGCCCATCAGGGACAGGAATTTTCTTCTCTTCATGAATTGCGTCCTCCCTTTTTCGCTTTCTCTTTTCGCTTTTGTAAATTTATTGTAACAAGTCACACTTTTTTGTGAAACCTGATTTTTTTGCGATTCGCAGGATTATTTTGTCCTTGTTGTATCCAAGTACAATTTTATCCTTGTCAAGGCGAAAGAAACTGAACAAAACAGCGAGTGCCCCATCGTCTTGACGGAGCACTCGCTGCGTTTTGATGTTGTTTTATTTCAGGCAAGGCTGCTGCGGTATTCGGAGGGCGTCTGCCCGGTGATCCGTTTGAACACCCGGGTAAAATAATTGGAGTCACTGTAGCCGCAGACGGTGCTGACATCCTTCAGACTCATCCGGGGGTCAGCGATGAGCTGCCGGGCTTTATTCACCCGGAACTCATTGAGGTAGGCCGAAAAGTTCACTTTGAAACACTGCTTGAACAGCTTGCAGAAGTAAGCATCCGAGTAGCGCAGAGCCGCTGCTGCGTCCTGCATGGAGATGTCTTCCTGATAATGGTTCTCGATAAAAGCATACATTTCCGCCCGGATGACCGAGATACGGACGTCCTCGTCCTCTGCGGGAGATGCAGGGACCGCCGCTGCCGGAGCCGCTGCCCGGGGCAGGGGCAGGGCAAACTGCCGGATGGCATCCTCCACCGCAGAGACCAGTTCTTCCTCTTTGTAGGGCTTGAGCAGGTAATCCAGTGCCCGCACCGAAATGGCTTCCTTGGCGTAGGAAAATTTATCGTACCCAGTAAGGAACAGCACCCCGCAGGGCTTGCCGCTTTCCCGTATCTTCCGGGCCACTTCCAGCCCGGTCAGGCCCGGCATCTCAATATCGAGGATGGCCAGCTGCGGGTCCTCCCGCTCAAAGATTTCCAGAGCTTCCCGACCATTTTTGGCCTCATACAGAAAAATCAGGTCTCCCAGATATTTCCGCAGGGTCTTGCAGAGAACTTTCCGCTCGATCATCTCATCCTCTGCCACCAGCACTCTGCACTTCATCTTTCTGCCTCCTTGCTCCGGTTTTGCGTCTGCGGAATGTCAAACCGCACCACCGTCCCATGGCCGGGGCGGCTGTAAACACGCATTGCGCCGCCCGCCTGCCCGGGCTCTCCGGGATACAGCATCGCCACCCGCCGGGAGATGTTGCCCAGCCCGATGCTCTTTCCCGTAGCTTCGCTCTGTGCGATCTTTTCCTTCAGGGCTGCAAGCTCGGCTTCGGTCATGCCTTTGCCGTTATCGGCCACCGTCAATACCAGCACGCCATCCTTCTGCCATGCCCGCAGCAGGATGCGACCGCCCTCCTCGCAGGCTTTCAGCCCGTGGGAGAACGCATTTTCCACGATGGGCTGCAACGTGAAGGAGGGCAATGTCACCGCCGCCGGGTCCACAAGGATCTGCTTTTCCACGGTGATCCGTCCATCAAACCGCATCTGCTGCAAATAGATGTAATCATCCAGCCCTTCCATCTCCTCTTCCAGCGTGATCTTCTGCTCCTTGGTGCGCAGGTTATGGCGGAACAGGCTGCCCAGCCGGACGATCATCTCATCCGTCGCAGCGGCATCTTCCAGCCGGGCCATGCAGGAGATCATGTTCAGGGTGTTAAAAAGGAAATGCGGGTTCACCTGACTTTTCAGCACTTCCAGCCGGGTGTGCTCCAGATCTTTTTCCAGCCCTAGGTTCCGCATCTCTTCCCGGTGAAGGGCGTTCAGGGTGTCAATGTGGTCTGCCATGGCGTGCTTCATCCGGTTGAAGGTATCCGTCAGCTGGCCCACCTCGTCGCTGCTTTTTACCGGCAGGTCCCCGCCTGAAAAATCGTGGGCGGCGATGCTCCGGGAAGCCTGTGCCAGCCCCAGCAGCGGGGCCACCACTGTGGTGGCAAGCAGGCGGAGGATAACCGCCATCAGCAGAACATCAATCACAAACAATCCGGCGTAGAGCCACGGCAGGTCATTCAGCCGGGAGGACCGCTCCCGGTAGGCCGTGCTCTGCTGTTCCAGCGTAGCCTCGGTCAACCGGAGAGCATACTCCGCCAGATAGTCCTGCAAGTCCATCACCCGGTACATCTGGTCCACATAGTTCTCCGCCGTGGGCTGCATCTGCAAAAAGGCATCCCGGTACTGGCAGTAGCCCGCATAGCCCTGGGTCAGGTTCCATGTGCGGGCATACCGCTCTTCCCCAATCTTTGCGCAGTCATCCGGCAGGGCCGCAAGGCTCACTTCACTGGCATGGCAGGCATCGGAATAAGTCTGCCAGCTCTCCTGCGAGGGCTCCCGCACATAGCGGGCAAAGGCCTTGCTCTCGGCTTTCAGGGCGTCCTGCACCGCATAGCAGGCGGCGTTATCCTCCAAAAGAGTGTCAAAAGCCCGGCCTGTCCAGCGGCCCACCGCCGCCGCCAGCCCGATGGATGCCAGCGTCACCAGCAAAATCGCCGCCAGCAGCTTTGTCACCCGTGCCCGGAGGGAACCGCCCCGGCTGCTTTTTGTTTCCACTACCCCGCCCCCTTTTGTGTGCTATACCTATTATAGCATAAAATAATTTCCGGGCAAGGAAATGTGCACCGCTGTGATGTATTCCACGTTTTACTTTTTCTTGCGCTTATGGCTTTGTGTCTCTGTCCATGGCTTTTTTCATCCGGCTTCTTGTGATTTTATACAACAAAGTCTTCCTCTTTCCGTCAACATCATGAAAGTGTGCAAAATCTCTTGACAACCATATTTGGGGGGGGTATAATTTCCACAGAATATAGTTGTTTATTTGGCAAAGCGGCTGAAAGGCCGTGACGCAAAGCTATAGGGCCGTCAACTTTACGGCAGCCAGTTGCACTTTTAGGAGGAATGGGATGCGCCCAAAGTGCAGCCTGTTCCTCCTTTTTGTGATACGTTTTATCCACACTTTAGATGAGGAAAGAGAGGATTTTATCATGCGTACCAAAAAGCTACGGTTGCTCAGTGCCTTTCTGGCTCTGGCAATGCTGCTCACCCTGCTGCCAACGGCGGCGTTTGCGGCGGAATCGGGGAACAAAACGGAAGACGGCTATGAATATACCGTAAATGAAGATGGCAAAAGTGTCACCATTACGGGTTATACCGGAACGGCGACTGAGATTGAGATTCCCAGCGAAATTGATGGGAAAGACGTTACTGTGATTGGTGAGTATGCCTTTGCAGGTAAAAGTCTCACTGCAGTTAAATTGCCGAATACCGTCACCTCTATTGGGGTAGGAGCTTTTGGAGGCTTAGATGACAAATATAATGATATTTCTGAAATTACCGTTCCGGCTAGTGTCAAAATAATTAATGATGGTGCATTTGATGGTTCCGGTCTTAAAACCGTCAAGTTTGCACCGGACAGTCAATTAGAAACTCTCACCGGATATGATACCTTTGGAGATAAACTTGAAAGTATTGAACTTCCTGCCAACATTAAAGAAATCGGGCCCAACGCATTTGCATGCTGCCAAAATTTAAATGAAGTTACTATTCTGGGTGGTACAGAAGAAGATTGGAACCGTATCAAAGAGTTAGCAGCTGAAGAGGGCGGCACTCGTTTAGCGGACGTTTCTTCCGTTAAGTATCTTCTTTTCGTGCATTTTGACACAGATGGTGCGGGCTCTATCGAAATGCAAACACATTACAAGGACGAATCTGCTAAGCGTCCTACTTCAGACCCCACCAAAGCAAACCACAACTTTTAGAATTGGTATGTCAAGGATGCCGACGGAAAGCTGGCCGATGCTCCGTATGACTTTGACACCCCGCTTACCAGCAATTTGACCCTGACCGCAAAGTGGACACCCAAGACCTCCCCCAAGGATGCCGTTACCATCACTGCTCCCTCTGTGGATGAGAATGGCAAAGTGACCCCGCCGACTGTTACCGTGGACGAAGGTGCCAACATCGGCACGGTTGAGATCATCTATGTGAGCGAGGACGGCACCGAATCCACCGAAATCCCCACCGACCCCGGCAAGTATGAAGTAAAAATCAAGGTGGACGAGAGCGATGACTACGCAAGTGCTACCCTGACCGACGAAGCATGGAATTTTGAGATTCCCAAGAAAGAGACCCAGAACCCCGGCGAAACCGAGCCCGGTGAGACTAACCCGGGTGAGACCAAACCCGATGATAGCAAAAAGGATGACGGCAAGACCGACCCGAAGCCCGACGATGGCAAAAAGGATGACGGCAAGACCGACCCGAAGCCTGACGATGGCAAGACCGAAGAGCCCAAGAAAGACGAGCCCACGGAGCCTGAGACTCCTGCCGCCTTTGAGCCAAACCCCGCTTCTGTTGCGACTGGCATCGGCGTTGTAGTAGTCGGTACTGCGGTGGTCGGCTACGCCGGTTACCGGATGGCCCGAGAGATGTTTGCAACGGCCATCCTGCCTGCCGGTGCGGCAATGCCCACCAATAAGGCAGAACTGGCCCTGCTGCTGTGGAAGGAAGCCGAGCAGCCCCAGCCTGAGACCGAAGCCGCTTTTGCTGACATTGCAGACACCGATACCCTGTCTGCCGCACAGTGGGCCGTTGCAAACGGCCTGATGTCCGCCGAAGCCGATGGTACCTTTGCCCCTGAAAAGTCTGTGAACCTTGTTGAGGTTTATAAGGCTGTTAAGGCGGAGAATACATGGCAGAAAGCAAATAAGTGACCTTTTCTATTAACTCCTTCAGTCTCACTTCGTTCGACAGCTCCCTCATGGAGGGAGCCTCTGGCGAAGAGGGTAAGCTTCACGGCAGAACAAAAGGCTCCCTCTTTGAGGGAGCTGGCACGGCAACGCCGTGACTGAAGGAGCTTCTCACAACACAAACAGCCGGGCCCTGCGGTCTGGATTTACGGCATGAAGCCGTTGATCTAGGCAGCAAGGCCCGGCATTTTATGTTTATGAGAAACTTTGTTCAGTCAGCACCCGTTACCCGGTCTGCCAATGGCTCCCCCTCTGGGGGAGCTGGCAAGCGTCAGCGAGACTGAGAGGGCTATTCCAAAACCTCCCCAGCTCTTTTTCCAGCTCCTTTGCATCCGGCAATGCTTTCAAGTGGGCCCAATGGGGCGGGAAGAGCCGGGCGTACTCCGGGGCAGAAAAGCGGTCGTCCAGCAGGACCACCACGCCCTTATCCTCCGGGGTGCGTATGACCCGGCCCGCTGCCTGCAAAACTTTGTTCATCCCGGGAAAGCGGTAAGCGTAGTCAAAGCCGGTGCCCGCCGTCTCGTCGTAGTAGCGGCGCAGCACTTCCTGCCGGGGGTTCACCTGCGGCAGGCCCACCCCCACCACAGCGCAGCCAATGAGCCGGTCGCCGGTGAGATCCACTCCCTCGCCGAAAATGCCGCCCATGACGCCAAAGCCCAGCAGGGTGGTGTCCGGGTGCTCTGCAAAGCGTTCCAGAAACGCTGCACGGCCTGCGTCGTCCAGCCCGCTCTCCTGCACAAGGGTCTCAATCTCCGGGTACCGGGCCGCAAAATCCTCCCATACCTGTTTCAGGTAAGCGTAGCTGGGGAAAAACGCCAGATAATTCCCCACCCGGCCCCGGGCCATGGCTGCCAGTGCATCCGAGACGGCGGCAACGCTTTGGTCCCGGTCCCGGTAGCGGGTGGAGATGGGCAGGCTGAACAGCCCCAGATGTTCCGACGGAAAGGGGCTGCGCAGGGCCACCGCCCGGGCATCCGGGCAGCCCAATACACTGCGGTAATAGCCCGGCGGAGTCAAGGTTGCACTGAATAGTGCCGCCGCACGGCCGCAGGCAAGACTTGCATCCACAAAGGGGGCCGGGTCCAGACAGAGGATGCAGAACCGCAGCTCACTGCCGTAAGCCGACAGCTGGGTGATGAAATGTCCATCGTACCGCTCCGCAGCCCGGGTCATATCCTGCACCCGGAAATAGAGGTCCAGCAAAACGCCGTGGGCCTCGCCCTCCGGGTTTTCTTCCAGCCACTCCTGCAAGGAGGCCTGCAGCGCACCCAGCGGGCGGCAGAGCTCCTCGGGCAGTTCTTTCTGAAACAGCGTTCCCTTTTCGCCGTTTTCTTCCACCCGCTTCCGTACCTCGAGAAAGGCTTTGTCCGCCCGGGTCAGGGCGGTTTTCAGGGCAGATTTTCCCTTTCCCAAGGCCCGCTTTGCCTCGGTCAGGCTGGATTTATCAAACTCTGCCGAGTACATGGCCCGGGCCCGGTCGGGCAGGTTATGGGCCTCGTCGATGAGGAACACCCACTCCCCTGCCCCATCAAAAAAGCGGCGCAGATGCACCACCGGGTCAAAGAGGTAGTTGTAATCCCCCACCACTAAATCGCACCACTCGCTGAGGTCCAGCCCCAACTCAAAAGGGCAGACTTTGAATTGCTCCGCCGCCCGGGCCAGAGCAGTCCGGTCAAAGCTGGCCCCGCCGTCCAGCAGAGCCGCCAGCGCATCCTTCACCCGGTCATAGTAGCCGTCGGCGTAGGGGCAGCGTTCCGGCAGGCAGGAGGGCCGGCCCTCTTCGTCCTTGCACAGGCAGGCCTTTTCCTTGGCGGTCAGGGTCACGTTCCGCAGGGCCAGTCCCGGGTCTGCCGCCCGTAGCCGGGCCACGGCATCTTCGGCGGCGGCTTGGGTGGTGTTCCGGGCCGTGAGATAAAAAATCTTCTCCGCCTGCCCGCTGCCCATGGCCTTTAAGGCCGGGAAAAGAGAACTCATGGTCTTGCCGATTCCGGTGGGAGCCTGACAGAACAGCCGGGTACCGCCCTTGTTTCCTTCGCTGCGGCCCGCCATGCAGGCTTTGTAGACCTCCCCCGCCAAGGCCCGCTGCCCGGGCCGGTAGGCTGCAAAAGGGAATGGCATGGCCTGCAGGCTCTCATTCCGCCGGGATACCCAATCCAGTTCCCGCCGGGCCCAAGGCAGATAATCCTTCAGCAGGCCGTCAAAAAAGCTTTCCAGTTCTTCCAGCGAAAACCGGCGGGTGAACCGGAAGATCTGATCGGTATCGATCTGATAATAGGTCAGCCGCACCGCCAGCCGTTCCAGCCCTTCCTGCCGCCCATAGATGGCGGCATAAAGCATCCCCTGCGCCCAATGACATGGGTTCCAATCCTCGGTGATTTCCTCAGCCGGAGCCGCAGTGGTTTTGATCTCGTCAATGGTCACCGTGCCGTCTTCATCGGCAAAAATGCCATCGGCCCGGCCCTCCACCGTGAATTCGATTTCTTCCACCGTCCGCTGCGCCGAGAGGGCCACCTCGGCGGCATAGCCCTCCCCGGCCGCTTTTTGAAGGCGGCGGTGGATGCGGGCCCCTTCGTTGGCACGGTCAAAGCCCGAAAACCGGCTGTCGATGCTGCCGGTGCGGAGCAGAAATTCCACCAGCTGCCGGATGGGCAGACGGAGCTGCGGCATAGCGGTTCACTTCCTTTTCGGTTCGTTTCAGGTCAGGCCCAGCAGGGTCTCACAGTCCTGTGCAGCCTGCTCTACTTTGGAAAAATCCACGGCGGCACGGTAATAGCTTTCCAGTTCGTCGTGGCAGCTCTTGGCCTGCGCCATCAGGGCCTCGGCCTGTTCCAGCAGCTCAGCAGCGGCACGCTCGTTGAAGCGGAGCCGGGCCCGGCTGCGGGAGAGATTTTCCCGGTCCACGAACCGGGTGCACCGCACGGCCTGCACCCCCGGCAGATGGACCGGATGCCAGCGGTTATCCGTCAAAAACGCCAGCCCCAGCTCCGGCAGGAAGATGTGGTCGATCTTATCTTCCGGATACATGGCACAGGGGCAGGTGATGATATAATGCCCCCGGGCAAGGGCCTCGGCCCGGATGAGCTCCAGCAGCAGCCGGGACACGGCCCCGTAATCGTCGTGAAATACAATGGCCCGCCGGGTCAGATCTTCCACCGTGCTGCGGTAGAATACGATGCCCTTGGGGGTAACGGCAGAGAGGAGCCGCAGTTCTTCCCGGGCCGGGCCCTCCTGCCGGGGCAATACCCGGGTGCAGAGCCGCTTGACGTACCGCCGTACTTTTTCAAAATTGGTGCTGCACGCTTCGGCCCGGCGGCTGTCCAGCAGCAAACTTCCCGCCGAGGCCACATACCGGGCAGCCCGGGCCCGGAGCCGGGCGTTCCGGTCAAAGAGTTCCCGCACTTCGGCGCAGTGAGGATGAAGCTGCTCTTCCCGGATGGTGTGGTACAGACTCACCACCACCTCGTCGGCTCCGGGAGCTTCGGGCTCTACCACATGGGGAGCGGTTGCATCCACGATGGCAGCCCGCCCCGAGAAGATCACCCCATCCAGACTGTCGGGGTCGGATGCACAGTGGACCCGCTGGATGGGGATGTTTTTGCTTTCGGCCTGCCGGGCCAGCCGCTTCATCAGGGTGGATTTGCCGCAGCCCGGGCCGCTCTTGATGAGATACATCCGCATCCCATCCTCCCGCCGCAGAGCTTCAAAATATCCTTTGAACCCTGCCGGAGTGGTGGCACCCAGAAAGAAATCCGCTGTCCTGTATTCCATTCAAAACACCTCGCTTTTGCTTCAAAGTATGCAAAAGCCGGGCGGATTGATACAGACGTATCACAGATACGTTCTGGAGCACACCTCGCCGATCTTATCCCGCAGGGCCACAAAGTCCGCAAAGGCCTCGGGCTTGTTCTGGGGCTGGCGGAGCAGAGCCGCCGGGTGGAAGGTGCCCATGAAGAACACTCCGTTTTTCTCCACAAATACACCGTGCTCTTTGGTCACCGAAAAATCGCTGCGGATCATCCGCTGCGCCGCCACACGGCCCAGACAGACCACGATCTTCGGCTTCAGAATACGGAACTGCTCCCGCAGCCACGGCATACAGGCCTCGCTCTCAGTGGGCAGCGGGTCCCGGTTCTGGGGCGGGCGGCACTTGACAATATTGGCGATATAGCAATTCTTTGTCCGGTCCAGATCGATGGCAAACAGATATTTGTCCAGCAGCTGGCCGCTTTTGCCCACAAAGGGCAGGCCCTGCTCATCCTCGTTCTGGCCCGGGCCCTCGCCCACAAACAGCACCTCAGCATCCTCCACACCCTGACCGAACACCACATTGGTCCTTGTTTCGTGCAATGGGCAGCGGGTGCAGCCCAGACACTCGGTGCGCAGCGTTTCCATCTCCATACTTTGTTAATCCTCTCACAAATTAAATGACAATTTCTTCACAAGCATACGCAGGTTTTCTTTCCTAAAATCATACCACAAAATTGCGGATTTGTCTTGAAGTTTTCAAACTCTGTGCTAGAATAAAAAAGAAGGGCACTCCTGTGGTGCCCGGGAATAATTGCAAAGTAATTTCGGAGGTAATCAAATATGGCTGATATGTTTGCACCGCTGGTAGCACAGCTGAAGGCGAACCCCAAGACGA
>CALDNF010000183.1 GCA_937917475.1 uncultured Faecalibacterium sp. | reverse complement strand
AACAAGGTGGACAAGATTATGAGAGAAATCCAGATCGCAGATCACAAGACCCTCAAGCTGACCAACGTGCTGGCACGCAGAATTCAGCCCGAGGAGCTGGGCAACCTTCAGGTCGCACTGACCCAGATGCACAATTTCATCAAGAGCAACAACGCTCAGCCCATTGGCCCGATGATCCAGTGTATCAAGATGCCCTCCGGCCCCAATCCTCAGCCGGAGATCTACTTTATGCAGCAGTGCACCCAGCTGATCAGCCGGATGGACCCGGGCTATCAGATGGACGCTGTGCTGCGGGTGCGCAACTGCCTGTACGCCCACTACACCGGCCCCATGAGCCGCAGCTCGCTGGCCAGCCAGAAACTGGACATCTATGCCTTTGAGAACGAGCTGGAGCTTACCGGCAATGTCTATACCATTTTTGTGAATCAGGACGAAGACGAGGGCGTCGTTGACGTCTTTATGGAGACCAAATAATTATGACCACGACCATCCAGAACCTTTCGGACCTGCAGGACCGCCGCATCATGATGGAGAAGAAGCTGCCTCCCTTCGGGTATGCGCTGATCCTCCTTGTTACCTTCCTGCTGGTGTTTCTGACCATTTGGAGCACCCAGAACAAGCGTATCTACGTCAGCCAGTCCACCGGAACGGTGCAGGCCAGCAACAAGACCTACATCATGTCCAGCTACTCCGGCGAGATCACCGAGCTGAACATTGCCGAGGGCAGCTACGTCAATGAGGGCGACCTCATTGCCCACATCAAGAGCACCGATCTGGATATGCAGACCGACAGCATCCAGAGCCAGATCGACATCTATCAGAAGCAGAAGTCTCAGTACGAAAAGCTGCTCAAATCCATTCAGGATGACAAGAACTATTTCAGCGAGACTTCCATCGACGATCAGCCTTACTACTACCAGTACGAGACCTATAAGAGTCAGGTGTCTCAGAAGGCGTTTGACGCTTCGCCCTATCAGGCCGCAGGCTACTCCGATGAACAGATCAAGGCCCTGATGGAGCAGAACCAGAGCGAGGTGGAGGCCCTGTATTACTCGACCATGCAGAGCATCTCCTCCAATTTGACCAGCATCCAGAGCAATCTGGATAACCTGCAGACCCAGCTGGATGCCCTGAACAGCGGCGCAAACGACTACTATGTTTACGCTCCCACCTCCGGCGTCATCCACATGGACAATCCTTATAAAGTGGGTATGGTGCTCAGTGCGGGCACTCCGCTGGCTACCGTTGCCAGCGAGAACAGCGACCTTGAAGTGGTGGCATATGTATCCGTCAGCGACCGGCCCCTCATCCATGTGGGCAACCCCTGCAAGATCGCAATTACCGGCCTGTCGGAGTATTCTTACGGCAACCTGACCGGTACGGTGACCTCCATCGACAGCGATGTTACCACCAGCACCAATGGCTCTTACTACAAAATGACCATCACGCCCGACAGCACCTACGTGGTGAGCAACAGCGGCGACAAGGTGGATATTTCCAACGGTATGAGCGTTACCGCCCGTGTGGAGTACGACGAACTGACTTATTTTGAGTATGTAATGGAAGCTTTGGGCGTATTCTTCCGCTAAGCACCCCTGCATCCGCATACCAACGCCCAAAGAGGTACGAACAATGAAACTGAACCTGAAACAGCTGGCGGCAGCGGCCGCCCTGCTCTGTCTGCTGACGGCAGGCGCAGCCCTGTCTGCTTCTGCCGCAGGCCCCCTTGACGCTGCTGAGACCAACACGTTCAGCTGGCCGTGGGAAAAAGTCAGCGTGGAAACGGTGGAGACCGGTGATTATGCCGCCACCATGACCGTGGGCACCGCCCAGCAGCTTTCGCCGGTGGTGTCGCCTGCCAAGGCAGCCCAGCGCAACGCTGTGAGCTTCGTCTCCGATAACCCCAACATCGTGGCGGTCACCGAAGAAGGCGTGGCACAGGCCGTGGGTCTGGGCACCGCTAACATTGCGGCCACTGCCGGCGGCGTGAGCTGCGTGTACACCATCACCACCGAGCCCGACAGCAGCATGATCGCTCAGGAGCTGGATGTGACCCTTGCCAGCAACACCATCTATGTGGGCGATACCACCTCGGTCTCGCTGGCAGTGCTGCCCACCACGGCTGCCAATTATATTTCGGTCAGCCTCAGTTCCTCGGACCCCGGCGTTGCGACCGTGAATAACTTTGGCAAGGTGACCGGCGTGGCTCCCGGCACGGCCACCATTACCGTGACCGATGGCAATATCTCCGCCTCGGCAAAGGTCACCGTTGTGGCCCAGCCTTCCAGCACCCCCACCCAGACCCTGACCCTGAACACCAATTACATCGTCCTCAAGCCCGGTGCATCCAAGCAGATCACCGGCAAGGTGAGCCCTTCTTCCGCATCCCAGAGCCTGACCTTCCAGAGTCAGGACGGCAAGGTGGCGGCAGTCAGCTCCAAGGGCGTGGTCACCGGCGTGGGCACGGGTGCAACGTCCGTTATCGTTTCCAACGGCACGGTGTCCAGTTTGGTGACGGTCATCGTCAACCGGAATGCTTCGGCTTCCGGCGATAACGGAAACGGCGAGAACCCGGATGTCGTTGTGGATACGGACCCCATCGTGGAGGCTATTCAGAACGCTGAGGGCGATACGGTGACCTACACGCAGGCCGAGGTGCCGCTGGTTTCCAGTGATATCCTCAATGCCCTGCGCACCAACGGAAAAACGCTGGTGGTCACCGGCAGCGACTACACCATGACCTTTGACGGCAGTAAGGTGAAGAACACCGCCGCCGCTGTGAATACGGCTCTGACTTTTGCAGAGGATGAGCGGGGCATGACCTTCACCCTGAATGACGGTGAGGCTCTGCCCGGTGTGGTGAGCATCACCCTGACCGGCGAGAACGCAGGCTACAGCCGCCTGTACCTTTATAATACGGTCAAGGAAAAGTGGCAGTTCCTCAACAGCTATTCGGACGGCGTGATCGATGCTGACACCGCCGGTGACTACCTGTTGACCAATGAGAACCTGCGGTTCGATGTGACCGATTGGACCTTCTTCATTGCAGGCGGCGTTGTGGTCATCGCCTGCGTGATCGCTTATATCGCAGTCAAAAAACGGTATTGGTTCTGGTAATCATTTGATCTGGCAATAATAAAAAGCACCTGTTTTCGTATGCAGAGGCTCCGTAAAACAGTATTTGCAAAAGCTTCCGCAACGGGGAAGATTTGGCGTGACTTCGGTCACGCCTTTTCTTTTGCTTCCAGTTCATCC
>CALDNF010000182.1 GCA_937917475.1 uncultured Faecalibacterium sp. | reverse complement strand
CATCTGGTCAAAATCCGCTGTTTCGCCTGTCTGCCCTGATAGATTAGTACTTTGTCTTTTAGTATTTTGTTTATTAGTATTTTGTTGCGTTGCCTTTTCCAAATTGGGTTTAGCCAAATTGGGAAAATCCAAAAATGGTGAAGAACAAGGATTCATGCCGTTTTTTGGACTTTTGGGAGTGAGTGGCTCTGATGGGCCGCTTTCCTTGCTGGGAACAGCAGGAGCATCCTCGATAGGCGATTCGTAGACCTGATAATCATAGTCGATGATTTGGCCTTTGGCGTTGCGAACTTTCTGGCGGCGGACATAACCGTGTTCTTCCAGTTCCAGAACAGCAGTACGAACACTGTCCAGACCATCCTTGCAGCCAACCGTCAGCCCTTTCAGGCTGTAATCCCAATCGTCCGGCAGGGAGAGCATATAGGACAGCAGCCCCTTGGCCTTCAGGGACAAGCGTCTGTCCTGCAAGTGGTAGTTGCTCATGACTGTGTAGTTGACATTTTTGTTGACGCGGAATGTTGACATAGCGGCTTCCCTTTCAGCCCGGAATGTGGGCAAGAGAAAACGCAGCGTCCCCGGCTTTCGGGAAACGCTGCGTTCAGACAGAGAAGCCTGCTGTGAGCTGGCACAGCAACGGCAGCACTGCATATTTCTAACGAACATCTAACACAACTGCACTTGAAATGCAGCTTTTGGCGGCTCATGTGAAAGGTGCGTTTTCTAACGTCACTTCGCAAAAAGCGGTTGAAATTTGCCTGCAAATTGCGGTGTGACGTGCCTTTTTAGTGGCTCGAAAAATGCCCGCGACTGCCAATGACAGCCGTGCGAAACCTGCTTCATCCAACGGTTTCAAAGACTCGAAATCGTTTTGTCCTTAATCGGGCACGTGGGTTCGAATCCCACCATCTCCGCCAGAAGTCGTAGATTCAAACGAATCTGCGACTTTTTCTTTTGAAGCAAACTTGGAATAGCAGCGTCCAATTCATCACAACACGCTTCAATCATGAATGATAAATCCATGATTGTTTGGTGAGATTTGATTCTCCCCAATTAATCAAAATATTCACCGACTTTCCTCCATTGCCCATCGAAATGCTTTTGCAGTGCGCAAATCGGACTCTTTGAAATGCCCGCCGCTGTTCCATTCCAGGATGCAGTCTGCACCACGTTTAGTAAGCTGGCTGTGCAGAGTGCGGATGTTATCGCCCACAGCAGCCATTACCGGATTTTTCGTGTGTTCTTCTTTATCACCAAGGCTCAGATAGACGCACTGTGCATGAATCGGGTGCTGCTGTTCAAATTCCATCCATCCCGGAAACCACACGGATGGAGATGCAGCGGCGATGCCAGAAAACAAATTTGTCTGGGTGGATGCCCAAAGTGCAAACAATCCGGCCAGCGAGTAGCCGCCCAGGACAACTTTAATATTTTCCGGGAGATTAAACCGTAGCTTCAATGTAGGAATAACCTGCTCTGTCAGAAAACGCAATGTCTCTCCAGCCTTGCCGCCAAAGCCCTGCTTTCCCCATACAGCAGGAGCTTCCCACGGAGAAAGTTCATCGTTCCAGTTCTCCACCGGGATAGCAGCAAACAAAAATTTGCGATCACTCCGTGCAATAGAAGCAATTTCGCTGTCCATGCTTTGCAGTTCATGTTCATCCGTCATTTGGAGCAGCAGATATTCTGCATCATGTTCGCCATAAACCCAGCATGACCTGCCCTCAATGCAAATTGCCGGTGTATTCATCGACAGCAGTCTACCACGGCTCGTCCGTGTTTTGCGCTTCTCGACCAACTGAACTTTTGCAGGGATTTCAATAGGATTCATGGTATCACGCTCCTTTATCCCACTATACCATGTTCAGACGGATCGACAAGAAAAAGTCTTGCCGCCGGGTCACACACCCTGCCGTACCACCAACCCTTCCAGCGGGGCTTTTACGGTTACGGTCTGGGGCGGCAGGATGCCATCGGGTGCAGAGAAGGCGGCGGTGAGGTCATAGGTGCCTCGCCGGACTTTGAAGGCAAAGCGGCCCTCGGCATTGGAAGTGGTCTGTGCGATGATGGCACCATTCTGGGAGAGAGTTACGAGAACGCCGGGCAGGGGTGTGCCGTCTTGGGAGGACAATTGACCGGAAAGCTCCACCGGCAGGACTAGAACAATACCCACCGCAACAGCGGCTGCGGCACCCAAAAGAAGCAGAGCGGAACCGCTGTCATCGGCGGAAGCTGGCTGCGCCGGTTGCGAAGAGGATGCCGGAGAAGAAGCAGCCTTGAAATTGGCAGTTATAGTCACATCCTCGCTGCCCATGACAAAGGTGGTCGTGGCAGCAGAAGGGTCGGCGAGAGTGATGCCGCCCGAGGTGACGGTCCATCCGGAAAAGGTCTTTTTCTCGGCGGATTTATCCTCAGCGGTCAGAGTAACAGTGGCACCGGGAGCGGCTTTTGCCGGAGAAGCTGTTCCGCCGGTCACGGTGATGGTGTGGTCCTCCGGTGCAGGGGCATCCCGGCGGAAGGCTGCCACATAGGCCGCTTCGGATGCCGATGCGGCCCGGAAGGGGACTTCCAGTGTTCCGGTGTCGGAAGCCGCCTGCTGTGCGGCATAGAGCAGGTGGTCTGCAGCGAGAGGTTCAGTGCCGCTCCGGCTGACCACCACAAAATATTCTTCGTCTGCCGTAAGGCCATTGAAACAGGCATAATACAGCCCATCCTGCGTGGTGAGCGTCCCGCCGGAGCGGGCGGCGGATGCCTGTGCAGGCAGTGCGGTGAAGAGAAGCGCAAGGGCCAGAAGCCCTGCGCAGAACCGAAGGGAAGGGTGTTTCATTGGGGGCCTCCTTTCAGCCGGAACAGAAGAAAAGTTGTTGCTTTCATCATACCGTGAAGGGGCAGGATTCGTCAAGCAGTTTGGCGAAATCCATAAAAATCCGTCCGCCCTTTTGGAAAAGGCTCAGAAAAGCGGCGGGATGCGTTGACAAGGCTCCGGCAGGACGGTAAGATAAACGAAAAGACGTTTTGTTTTACAGATGGAAAGGACGGCGGACATGAAACACCGGTGGCTGGCAGTGCTGTTGACTCTTGGTCTTTTGCTGGGCGTGCTGCCTGCGGGAGCCGCTGGTGTTTCCTCTGCGAACCGGGTGCGGAGTGCGGTGTTCCGGGGCAGCCGGGTCACAGTGGAATATGAATCGGAGGAAGATGCGATCCTTTTGGCGGCAGCATACACGGAAGATGGCCGGGAACTGACCGCAAGCGGGATGGTCGAGGTGCCTGCGACAGTATCCGGCCGGGTAAAAATGGGGCTCACCGGGGAATTGCCGGAGGCGTTTCAGCTCCGGGTCTTTCTGCTCGGCCGGGATGAGCCGGCCCCGCTTGCCCCGGCCTACAGCACCACCGGATATGCCCGGAACATTGAGGACCTGCGGGAAACGGAAGCCGATGACTTTGCAGCCGAGCGGGTCTTTTCGTTGAGTGAAAACAGCTTTGCAGTCATCCGGCAGGGGGTGACAGTCTGCCGGTATCAGGAGGGAAAGAATCGGCTTCTCCGGCGGGAGGACAGCACCCTCCGCTATGCCATTGCCGAGGCAGACGACCGGGTGAAGGCCTTGGAAGAAGGCGACCTTCTGGCACTGGAATATGAGCCCGGGGAACTGCTGGTGCTTCGGGTAGAAACGGCAGAGGAAGGGGAGGATGCCGTTCTCCTCACCGGTGACACCGAGCTGGAATGGGCGGATATCTTTGAGGCAGTCCGGCTGGAAGAAACCGTTACAGACCTGCACTATGACCCGGCGGGCCGCTCCGACGGTGTGACGATGGAGCAGGATGCAGGCGGCGGGTTCCGGTTCCGCTTTGAGGATGGAGGACTCCAGGGCGAGGGCCGGATGGAACTGGCTGGTGCGGTATCTTTTTACAGTACAATGAAAGAGCTTCGGGCAGAGATGGAGTTTTCCACCGTCTGGACAGGAAATGTGGAAAGTTCGGGCGCAGCCGAAGGAGAATTCTGCCTTGGGACTTTTTTCTGCGAACCGGCGGCAGGGCTGCGGTTTCAGGTGTCTCCGGTCGTGCATTGGCAGACCGACGGCACCATGAAAGCAGAACTCCGGGCCCGGCGAAATGCTGGTGTTCGCTGGAACGGAAGCAGCTTCGAGGACCTGAGCTGCCTGCCGGGGCAGGAGGATGTCTGGCTGGCAGCGGATGCGCCGGGAACGGTACAGTGGGAAGTGGAGCTCTGTCCGGAAGCGTCGCTTTGGCAGGGCACAGCGGTGCTCCGGACAAAAGACCGTTTTGGTGCAGAAAGCCGGATGGAAAGGGGCGACCCTGCCCATGGCTGTCTGGTCGGGACCCGGAAGACCCATTGGGAGACGGTGGCGGAAGGGGAGTTGCTTTTCTGCCCGTGGCAGACCGCACAGAGCGAGCTGACCCGGGCCGAAGGGGAAGCCGATACCTTTTACAGTGTACCGGGTTCGGACGAAGGCGGCTGGGGCTGCTGCCCACAAGACGGTGCAGATTGAACCGCAGGGATAAAAACGGTCACAGAATGGTTAAAAGTTTGCTGTCTACTTGTGCCGGATGGGGAAATGCGGTATACTACCAGCGACGCAAAGTCTATTTTTGTGCTTTTTTGAGGATCAAACCATGAAAAAAATGAAACGAATGGCCGTTCTTCTGCTGGCTGCTGGTATGGCCCTGACCATGCTGACCGGCTGCAGGGACGCATTGAGCTCTCTGGCGCACAAAGCCACCGGAAGCGCAGACGAGGTGCAGGAGGAGGACACGACCCGCTGGGCCGACCCCACCGGGCAGGAGCTGATGCTGGAAGGCATCGCCGATGCATCCGCTAAATACACTTCGGCAATGGTCAACGGAAGCCTGAACATCGTGTTCAACGGCATCTGGAGCCGCAAGACCGATTACTTCACCGTGCCGGGCGGGACGCTGACCATCACTGGCTATGGAGCCGCCGAGGGCACCCAGAAATACAAGGTGGCCGTCTGGCAGAAGGTGGATGGCGGCACCCAGTATGTGCCGGACAGCACTTATTACTTCAAGACAGACGGCCAGAATTACAGCTGTGTCATTTCCGGGCTGGACCCGGCAGCAAGCTACCGGCTGACCATCTCCTATGATTCCAGCCGCTACTATCTGTACGGCGGCCTGAAGGTGGAGGGCGTCGGCTGATGAACACACAAACCAAGAATTCACTGCTCCTCCTTCTCTGTTCCTTTATCTGGGGCACGGCGTTCGTGGCCCAGAGCATGGGGGCAGGGATGGGGGCTTACTCCTTTCTGGCCGGGCGGAGCTGGCTGGCAGTGGTGGTACTGCTGCCCACGGTGTATGTCTTTGACCGGATTCACAAAAAGCAGGGGGTGGCTTACGGCTGGCCCAAGGGGGAAGAGCGGAAGCTTCTGCTCCGTGCCAGCCTGATCTGCGGCAGCCTGCTGTTCGTGGCATCAGCGGCGCAGCAGATCGGCATCACTCTCAACCCGGACTCCACCGCAAAATCCGGCTTCATCACGGCCATGTATGTGGTGCTGGTGCCGGTGTTCGGGCTGGCTCTGGGACGGAAAAACAGCCCCCGGCTCTGGGTCAGCATGGTCATCTCGGTGGCGGGGCTTTACCTGCTCTGCATGAAGGGCGGCTTTGAGGGCATCCGGCTCAGCGATCTTGTGCTGCTGCTCTGCGCTGTGCTGTTCAGCTTCCAGATCCTGTCCATCGATCATTTTTCCCCCATGGTGGATGGCGTGCGGCTGAGCCTGCTGCAGTTCTTTGTGGTGGCAGTGGAAAGCAGCATTGCCGCCTTCCTGTTTGAGTCGCCCAGCGCAGTGCAGTTTGCAGAGAACGCACTGCCTATCTTCTACTGTGGTGTGCTGTCCAGCGGTGTGGCCTATACCCTGCAGATCATCGGCCAGCGGGACCTGCACCCGGCCATTGCCAGCTTGATCATGTGCATGGAAAGCGTATTCAGTGCGCTGGGCGGCTGGATGATTCTGCATCAGAGCCTTTCGGTGCGGGAGTTCTTTGGCTGTGCCCTGATCTTTGCCGCCGTGGTGCTGGCACAGCTGCCGGTGGAGGACTGGCTGAAATGCCGCAGGGCGTGATGATGCGCCATGTGGGGGATATCTTTTATGATGTCTACCGCAGCCGGGTGAAAAATCTGAATCTCCGCATCCGGTCCGATGGCACAGTAGTCATGAGCATCCCGCTGGGCACTCCATGGGAGGAAGCCGATCGCTTTGTGGCACGGCGGGCCGACTGGATCCGAAAGACGCAGGCAAAGCAGAAAGCACGGCGGGAGGAGATGGAGCGCACCCCTCTGCCGGACAAGGAAACGGCTCTGGCCCACTTTACCGCCATGAGCGATCAGGTGTTCCCGGTCTTTGCCGAGGTGCTGGGCGGGCAGAAGCCGCTCATCAAAGTGCGGCAAATGAAAAGCCGCTGGGGCGTCTGCGTGCCTGCCCGGCGGCAGATCACCTTTGCCCTTTCGCTATACAATATGCCTGCCGCTGCGCAGATCTATGTGGTGGTACATGAGTACTGCCATTTTCTTGTGCCCAACCACAGCCCGGCGTTCTGGGCGGAAGTGGAAAAGCTTCTGCCGGACTGGAAAGCCCGGCGAGACCTATTGAAATAAAGGAATTTATTGAGGGAGGGAAATACCCTTGTCGAGTGAAAAAACTTCCGGCAGCGATAAATACAGCAAGCTGGCCGGAAATACCCTGATCTTTGCCATCTCCAGCTTTTCATCCAAGCTGCTGACGCTGATCGTACAGCCGTTTCTGACCTACGCCATGGCCGAGATCTCCGACCTTGGTCTGGCCAAAATTCTGAGCCAGTATGCAAACCTGCTGATCCCCTTTGTGTCCATGGGGATGTCCAACGCCATCATCCGGTTTGGTCTGGACAAGGGCAACAGCGAAAAACAGGTGTTCACCAACGGCCTGCTCACCATTCTGGGCGGCTTTGGCATTTTGGTGATCTGCTGGCCGGTGGCCCGGTATTTGCCCGATATGGGGCAGTATGGTCTGCTGATCTATATCTATGTCCTCATGAGCTGCCTGCGCACCCTCTGCACACAGTTCGTGCGCAGCCGGCAGTGGAATAAGCTGGTGGCAGTGGACGGCATCCTGTGCACCTTTGCGACTCTGATGTTCTATGTACTCTATCTGGTGGGGTTCAAGCTGGGGGCCAACGGCTACCTGCTGGCCATCATCAGCGGCGATCTGGTCAGTGTTCTCTTCCTCTGCTTCACCGGGAAACTCTGGAACTATATGGAGTTCAAGGGCCTGAACAAAAATCTCTGGAAGCAGATGCTGAAATTCTCCCTGCCCATGATCCCGGCTCAGATCAGCTTCTGGGTCATCAATGCTTCTGACCTGTTCTTTGTCCGGGAAATGTGTGACGGCATCGACGGCCACAGCGGTGAGGCATGGAGTGGCCTGCTTTCCACCGGCTACTTCCTGCCCACTATCCTGACCACGCTTGGCCTGATCTTTTACGATGCATGGCAGCTGTCTGCTGTGACGGAAGAAGAGGGAAGAGCGGCCTTCTTTACCAAGATCTTCCGAACCTATTCCAGTGTGCTGTTCTGCTGCGCGGCGGGTATCATCTGGCTCTGCCGCCCGGTCATGCACATCATGAAGTCCAACTACTATTATTCCTGGCACTTTGTGCCCTTCCTTGCATTGGCGTCCACCTGCAGCTGCTTCAACCAGTTCCTGAACAGTGCCTATGTCGTCAACAAAAAGTCTACCCACAGCCTCTTTACTATGCTGGCCGGTGCGGTGAGCAACTGCATCATGAACTATTTCTTCATCCTCTGGTGGGGTGCGGTGGGTGCCACCTATGCTTCCTTCCTGGGACTGGGGATCGTGTTCATTCTCCGTGCACTGGATGCCCATAAGATGATCGGCATGAGCATCCACCCGGGCCGGGTGGCCATCAACTTTGGTGTGCTGGCGGGCGAAGCCCTTCTCCTGCTGGCAGAACCTCCGCTTTACGGGCTCTGGACCGGCATCATCACCGCAGGCATTATCCTGTATAACTTTGCCGGGGTCTGGATGATGGCCCGCCTGCTCCTGCCCAAGCTCTTTGGACGCCGGGGCAAAGCCTTTGTCAACGCCGTAGACCGCTGGGCGGGCAAAAAGAAAACCGCCTGAACGCCGGAAAGCGTTGCTTAAAAAACGAACAGCCGCTGTGAAACTGCTCACGGCGGCTGTTTTTTGCACCCGAAAGTGATTTTCTACTTTTTAGACAAGGGTTGGATATATCCCTTGTGCATCTGTTCCGAAATTTTCGACTTTTTGGGTGTGACTTTGCGGTTTTAAGGCCGGAAAACATCAAAAATTTTACTTGAATTTGGTATAAAAGCGGGCAGATGCGTGGTTTTTGATGGAAAATATTGCTTGCTTTTTCCGCCGCATCTGGTATGATAAGGGCAGAGGGAGATGTTCACGAATCTCCCATAGAAAAAGCCAGAAACAAACACTGACATAAAGAAAAAGGAGGCACTGTTTTATGGCACTGGATATGACTCGCAGAGATTTTATGAAATGCGCCGGAGTTACCGTTTTGGCGGTAGCGGCAGGCGGTCTCCTGGCAGGATGCAGCGACGGCGGCACCGGCGATGGCAAGACCTATGGCCAGAATGAGGCAACTACAGTGGGCGGCGTCAAGGTCAAGCTGCTGGGCTATGAGCAGGACCCCATCTCCGGCATGGTGGGCAACTACAACGACAAGACCCTTATTTCCATCTGCATCGGCATTGAGAATACTTCGGATAAAACCATCAAGATGGGCAACACCACCCAGACCAAGCTGGCTGAAGTCATCAAGGCAATTTACAACAACAACTATTCTGGCCTTGCCGACAGTGACTTTATTATAACCAGTGATAACGGCATCAAGCTGGCTCATGCAGACATCGGCTACAAGACCGGTGCTTCCGGCACCATCAGCTGGGGTGTGCTGGATGATCTGGCACCCGGCGCAACCGGCTGCATCCGGGCTTATACTCTGGTTCCGAGCAATTGGGAGCAGCTCAAGATCAAGTATACTCCCTACTTTGCAAAGACCGAATCCCGTACCTTCATCCTGAAGAGGGCCAATAAGATCTGAATTAATTGAACCAACAGCCGCCCGGCGAGAGATACAGCTGCATCTCGCCGGGCGGCGTTTTTGGTTTATTCGGGAAGGTGCGCCAGAAGCCACTGACCGATGTCGGCAAAGACCTCCTGCTTATTGGTCTCCACCAGCAATTCGTGCCGGGCTCCGGGGTAGAACTTCTGGTCGATGTTCTGCACCCCTACCGCTTTCAGGCTGTCGATGGCCCGCTGCACGCCTTTGCTCTGTTCGCCCACCGGGTCGGCATCACCGGCCAGAAAGAGCAGGGGCAGGTCTTTGGGCATCCGGTTCAGGAAATCGGTGTCGTAAAGACGGAGGATGCCGGTGAACATACTGTAATAGGCATTGAGGGTGAAGGTGAACATACACCGCTCGTCGGCCCGGTACTTGTCCACCTCGGCCTGATCCCGATTGAGCCAGTCGTGGGGAGTGCGGCCCTCTAATCCCTTGTTATAGCCAAGGAAGGAGAGATTCTTGACCAGCTCGCTGCGGTGCTGCCAGCCAAAGAACACGGCCAGTACCCGGCAGACCGTCCGGGCCAGCGTGACCAGTGCCTTGGGCTGATAGCCGGTACCCATGATGATGGCACCGGTCAGCTCGTCGCCGTGTTCACAGAGATACTGCCGGGCATAAAAAGAGCCCATGCTGTGCCCTAACAGGAAATAGGGAACGCCGGGGTAAAGCTTTTTGGTGAGGAGGGTTACGGAATAAAGATCGTCCAGCACGGCCCGGTTGCCGTCCGGCTCGGCGAAATAGCCGTAATCTGCCTTGGTGCGGATGGAGCCGCCGTGGCCCAGATGGTCGTGGCCGGTGACAAGGATGCCCTGCCCGGCCAGATATTCCGCCAGCGGCTTGTAACGGTCAATGAACTCCACCATGCCGTGAGACAATTGAAGCACCGCTTTCACCTCACCTTCCGGCAGGCAGCGGAAGCCGTGCAGCGTCCGCCCCGGCACGGTGGAAGGAAAGGTGAAATCGATCATCTGGCTCATAAAAGGGCCCTCCTTTGGATGTTGTTACAGTGCACCGATTTTTTTGCGGCAGGCCGTGCAGATGCAGTAACCCTGAAACTGGACAGCATCGGCGTCCACTTCGCCGCAGAAATCGCAGCTGCCAGCGGGACGGTATTTTTTGAGGATGATGGAATCGCCATCCACAAAGATCTCAAGCTTTGCGTCTGTGTTCAGGCGCATACTGGTGCGCAGCTCCTTGGGAAGCACGATTCGGCCCAGAGCATCCACACCACGGACGATACCGGTTGTTTTCATGTTCATTCTCCTTTATCATATACACACTGCTCCCTGACCTCAAAAACAATTTCTGCAATTAAAACTTGACAGGAAAATTGTGCCAGGGACGTCTTGCTTAGTATACAAAAAAATCGGGAGTTCGTCAATGTTTGCGGGCGGTTTCGACAAAAAGAACCCTTTTTGCACCCAGAAAGACGGTCTCGGAAAGAAAAAGCTTTTCCGATAAAGGGGTTCCGGAGCCAAAGAGATCGGCAGAAGGGCTGCCCCGGGAGAAAGAGAGGAAAGAAGGCGGGGCAATGTCCGGCTTGACAATAAAAATGAACTTTGGTATACTCTTTTTTGCTCATCGGAGGGCTTTTTCGACGTAATGAAGGGCCGGATAAGATGCCGCATGACACATTGCCGGAGGCTGTGCTGGACGTAACAGGCAGCAGAAGAGGGATGTGCCCGCTGCGGGGCTTGTCCGGTCCTTTTTATATCCAAATTTCAAAAGGAGCGTTTATGTCAAAGCAGACGATTCAACTTTCGGATCATTTTGATTATTCCCGCCTGCTGCGGTTCGTGCTGCCCTGCATTGGCACCATGCTGTTTACCTCCATTTACGGCATCGTGGACGGCCTGTGCGTTTCTAACTTTGTGGGCAAGACGGCCTTTGCGGCGGTCAACCTTATTATGCCCCTGCCCATGCTCATCGGTACCGTGGGATTCATGCTGGGCACCGGCGGCAGTGCCATTGTGGGCATCACGCTGGGTGAGGGCGACGAGAAGAAGGCAAACCGCTTTTTCAGCCTGTTTGTCTGGGTGGCGTTTGCTGCGGGTGTGGTGATGACAGTGCTGGGCCTTGTCATCATCCGGCCGGTGGCTGTGCTGCTGGGTGCCAAAGGAGAGATGCTGGAGTATGCTCTCCTCTATGGCCGCATCCTGCTGGTGTCGCTGCCTACTTTTATTTTGCAGAATCTGTTCCAGAGCTTTTTTGTGACAGCGGAAAAGCCGAATCTGGGCTTTGCCTTTACGGTGGGAGCCGGCTGCACCAATATGGTGCTGGATGTTCTGCTGGTGGGTGCTCTGGGCTGGGGCGTTGCGGGTGCCGCCATTGCGACCTTCATCAGCCAGATCGTGGGCGGCGTGCTGCCGGTGTTCTATTTCCTCGATCCGAAGACATCCAGCCGGCTGCATCTGGTAAAGCCCAGATTTGAGGGCCGGGTCCTGCTCAATGCCTGCATCAACGGTTCTTCGGAGCTGATGACCAACCTTTCCATGTCGCTGGTG
>CALDNF010000181.1 GCA_937917475.1 uncultured Faecalibacterium sp. | reverse complement strand
CGCAGGCGGGCCTGCCCATCTACGAGTACACCCCCATGCAGGTCAAGCAGGCCGTTACCGGGTACGGCAAGGCAGTTAAAAAGCAGGTGCAGGAAATGACCCGCATCCTACTCCATCTGCCCACCATCCCCAAGCCCGACGATACCGCCGACGCTCTGGCTATGGCAATCACCTTCTGTCATACCAATGGCAATCAGCTGGCCCGGTTCCGCCGTCAGGGCGTCGGCCCGATCTGATTGCAATCTGACAAAGAGAACAAGGCCCGGATGCTTCTGGAATAGTGAATTTTGTTTAGTATCGAGCAAACTTGACCGGCTTGCCAAGGACTAAGAAGGCAAGGCTGCAAAAGGAGAAAAGCAAGCTATGATTTACTGTCTGACCGGAAAAATCATCAAAAAAACCATGAACGCCGTGGTCATCAGCTGCGGCGGGGTGGGCTATTATGCTCAGTGCCCGGCCAGCGTGGCGGGGGCACTGCCCGGCGTAGGGCGGGAAGCTACCCTATATACGGTCATGAGTGTGACCGAAAACGACGTGAGTCTTTACGGCTTTGCCACCGAGGAGCAGCAGGCCTGCTTTGAGATGCTGACCGCCGTCTCCGGCGTGGGCCCCAAAGTGGGGCTTGCCATCCTCAGCGTTATGGAGCCTGACCGGGTGGCTCTTGCCATTTCGGCAGGAGACCACAAGGCCTTCAAAGCGGCATCCGGCGTGGGGCCCAAGCTGGCTCAGCGGATCGTGCTGGAGCTCAAGGACAAGGTGGCCAAAGGCTTTGTGGACGGCATCAATCTGGAAGATGTGGCCGGAGCGTCTTCGGCGGCACCCGCCGCTGCCGGGGCCGGGCAGGCCATTGCGGCTCTGGTGTCTCTTGGCTACAGCCAGAGCGAAGCTGCTGTGGCCGTATCCAAAATCGATTCGTCCCTCCCGGTGGAGGAGATCATCAAGCTGGCCCTCCGGGGTATGGCAGGCAGGAGGTAAGAGATGCAGGACGAGACCGCACTTTACGGTGCAAAAATGATGCAGCCCCAGCTCACCGGGGTGGATGCGGAGGAAAACAACCTCCGGCCCCATCACCTTGAGGACTACATCGGGCAGGACAAGGTAAAGCAGAACCTTAAAATTTATCTCGAGGCCGCAAAACGCCGGGGAGAGCCCATGGATCATATCCTGCTCTACGGCCCTCCGGGTCTGGGCAAGACCACTTTGGCAGGCATCATCGCCAACGAGATGGGGGTGCAGATCCGAATCACCAGCGGCCCGGCCATCGAGAAGCCGGGCGACCTGGCGGCACTGCTGACCAACCTGCAAGAGGGTGACGTTCTCTTCATTGATGAGATTCATCGCCTGTCCCGGCAGGTGGAAGAGGTGCTCTACCCGGCGTTGGAGGACTATGCGCTGGATATCATGATCGGCAAGGGCCCCAGTGCCCAGAGCATCCGGATCAACCTGCCCCGGTTCACACTGGTGGGTGCCACCACCCGGGCGGGCCAGATCACCGGCCCCCTGCGGGACCGCTTCGGCGTCCTGCTCAAACTGGAGCTCTACAGCCCCGATGAACTGGCAAAGATCATCCAGCGGAGTGCGGGAATCCTCGACCAGCCCATCACCCCCGAGGGTGCTTACGAGCTGGCAAAGTGCAGCCGGGGCACCCCCCGAGTGGCGAACCGTTTCCTCAAGCGGGTACGGGACTTTGCCACCGTGCTGGGGGACGGCATCATTGATCGGGATGTGGCCCTGCTGAGCCTGAAACGGATGGACGTGGATGCGCTGGGCCTTGACGAACTGGACCGGAGCCTGCTGCGGGCCATCATCGAGATGTACAACGGCGGGCCGGTGGGTCTGGAAACGCTGGCCGCCGCCCTCGGTGAGGAAGCGGTGACGCTGGAAGACCTCTGTGAGCCCTATCTGATGCAGATGGGATTCCTGACCCGAACCCCCCGGGGCCGCTGTGCCACCCGGCTGGCCTATGAGCATCTGGGGCTCAAGGCCCCCGAGAGCAGCGCACCCGAGGACAATGGGCAGCAGAGCTTGTTTTAATTTGCAAAAATGCAGGCCGGGCGGGAATGTCCGGAACGCATTTGAGATAAAGTTTTAGAGACATTTACCTGAAAGTGGGGTAACTGAATATGGGAAAATATTTTGGAACCGACGGTGTCCGCGGCGTGGCGGGCGTGGACCTGACCTGTGAAATGGCAATGAAGATCGGCCGTGGTGCTGCCGCTGTCCTGACCGGACGCACCGGTCACCGGCCCCGCATCCTCATCGGCAAGGACACCCGCCAGTCCGGCGATATGCTGGAAGCAGCCCTGACTGCCGGTTTGTGCAGTGTGGGTGCCGATGTGGAGAGCCTGGGCGTGCTGCCCACCCCTGCCGTGGCCTATCTGGTCAAGAAGTACAACGCCGATGCAGGCGTGGTCATCTCGGCCTCCCACAACCCGATGGAATTCAACGGCATCAAAATTTTTGCGGGTACCGGCTACAAGCTGCCCGACGAGGTGGAAAACGAGATCGAGAAGCACATCGATAACAACTGTGCCGATATTCCCCTCGCCACCGGCGATGCCATTGGCCGGGTGTCCCTGCGCACCGACGGCCTGAAAGATTATGTTGACCACCTGTATGAGTCGGTCAACGGCGATTTGAGCGGCCTGAATGTCTGCATCGACTGTGCCAACGGCGCATCGGCCAAGGTGGCGCAGCAGCTCTTCCCCCGGCTGGGCGCAAAATGCACCTTCCTGGGCGTGGACCCCGACGGCAAGAACATCAACAAGGGCGTGGGCAGCACCCATCTGGACAATCTGGAAAAAGCCGTGGTGGAAGGCGGCTTTGACTGCGGCATCGCCTTTGACGGCGACGCAGACCGCTGCCTTGCCTGCGACGAGAAAGGGCAGGAGATCGATGGAGACAAGATCATCGCCCTGCTGGCAATGACCATGAAGGAAAAGGGCCGTCTGGACGGCGACACCGCCGTGGTCACCGTCATGTCCAATCTGGGCTTCATCAAGTTCATGGAGTCTCAGGGCATCGATACCGAAAAGACCGCCGTGGGCGACCGCTATGTGCTGGAAAATATGCGGGAGAACGGCTACGCCATCGGCGGCGAGCAGAGCGGCCATGTGATCCTGCTCCACCACGCCACCACCGGTGACGGCGAGCTGACGGCGGGCAAGCTGCTCAAGCTGCTGGCCGAGAGCGGCAAGAAGATGAGTGAGCTGAACGGCATCTACGCACAGTATCCGCAGGTGCTGGTCAATGTGACCGCCAATGCCGCCCAGAAAGCCGCCTACAAGGAGGACGAAGTGCTGGCCGGGTTCATCGAGAACGAGCAGCAGAAGCTCATGGGCATGGGCCGTGTGCTGGTGCGTGTCTCCGGCACCGAGCCCAAGATCCGGGTCATGGTGGAGGGGCAGGACCTCGACGCCATTGACCGCTGCGCAAAGCGGATCGTGGAGCGGATCGAGCAGCGCATCCTCAAGCAGTAACACCTATAAGAACGGAAGGAGGACGCTATGCGCCCTGCAAATACATGGAAAGATTATGAGCTGCTGGACGCCACCGGCGGCAACCGTCTGGAACGCTGGGGCGAGACCCTTCTGGTCCGGCCCGACCCGCAGGTGGTGTGGAAAACACCCCAGCAGAGCCCGCTGTGGGCCAAGGCCGATGCCATCTACCACCGCTCCAATCAGGGCGGCGGCGAGTGGGAGTATCGCCGCCGTCTGCCCGAAAAATGGAAGATCACCTGCGGCGAAGGGGAGGATAAACTGACCCTCATCGTCAGCCCCACCGGCTTCAAGCATACGGGCGTCTTCCCGGAGCAGGCCGTCAACTGGGCCTGGTATGCCAAAAAGATCCGTGCCGCAGGCCGCCCCATCCGGGTGCTGAACCTCTTCGGCTACACCGGCGGCGCAACGCTGGCCTGCGCAGCTGCCGGAGCCACCGTCTGCCATGTGGATGCCTCCAAGGGCATCGTGGCATGGGGCAAGGACAACGC
>CALDNF010000180.1 GCA_937917475.1 uncultured Faecalibacterium sp. | reverse complement strand
GGCCATCATCCAGCACTTGCAGCAGGATGTTGAACACATCGGGATGGGCCTTTTCTACCTCATCGAACAGCACCACGCTGTAGGGTTTGCGGCGGACGGCCTCAGTCAGCTGACCGCCTTCCTCATAACCGACGTATCCCGGAGGCGCACCGATCAGGCGGCTGACGCTGAACTTCTCCATATATTCCGTCATATCGATACGGACCATGTTGCGTTCATCGTCAAACAATGCCTGTGCCAGTGCCTTGGCCAGCTCGGTCTTGCCCACGCCGGTGGGGCCCAGGAAGAGGAAGCTGCCGATGGGGCGGTTGGGGTTAGCGATGCCGGCACGGCTGCGGAGGATGGCTTCGCTGACCTTGGTCACGGCCTCATCCTGACCGATGACCCGCTGATGGAGCACATCATCCAGATGCAGCAGTTTCTCCCGCTCGCCTTCTACCAGCTTCTCCACGGGGATGCCGGTCCAGCGGGCCACGATCCGTGCGATCTCTTCATCGGTCACACGGTCCCGCAGAAGGCTGTCTTCCTTCTTCTCGTTGGCAAGCTTTTCTTCGGCTTCCAGCTGCTTCTGCAGGTCAGGCAGTTTGCCGTATTTCAGCTCAGCGGCCTTGTTCAGGTCGTACTCCCGCTGAGCCTTCTCAATGGCGGCGTTGGTCTGCTCGATCTGCTCCCGCAGGGACTGCACCTTGCCGATGGCGTTCTTCTCGTTCTCCCACTTTGCCTTCATGCTGCGGAACTTATCCTGCAGCTCGGCCAGCTCCTTTTCCAGATCCTTCAGGCGGCTCTGGCTCAGGGCATCGGTCTCCTTCTTCAGGCTCACCTGCTCGATCTGCAGCTGGGTGATGCGGTGGGCCAGATCATCCATCTCGCTGGGCATACTGTCCATCTCGGTCTTGATCATGGCGCAGGCTTCATCCACAAGGTCGATGGCCTTATCCGGCAGGAACCGGTCGGTAATGTACCGGTCCGACAGGGTAGCGGCGGCGATCAGGGCATTATCGCTGATCTTCACGCCGTGGAACACCTCGTAACGCTCTTTCAGGCCGCGGAGGATGGAGATGGTGTCTTCCACCGTGGGTTCATCCACCTGCACCGGCTGGAACCGGCGTTCAAGGGCGGGGTCTTTCTCGATATACTGGCGGTATTCGTCCAGCGTGGTTGCACCGATGCAGTGCAGCTCGCCCCGGGCCAGCATGGGCTTGAGCAGGTTGCCCGCATCCATGGCACCGTCGGTCTTGCCGGCACCCACGATGGTGTGCAGCTCATCAATGAAGAGGATGATCTTGCCCTCGCTCTTCTTGACCTCGTTCAGGACGCTCTTGAGACGCTCCTCAAATTCGCCCCGGTACTTTGCACCAGCTACCAGTGCGCCCATGTCCAGACTGAACACGATGCGGTCTTTCAGGTTCTCGGGTACATCGCCCCGGACGATCCGCTGGGCAAGGCCCTCGGCGATGGCGGTCTTGCCGACGCCGGGCTCACCGATCAGGCAAGGGTTATTCTTGGTTTTACGGGACAGGATGCGGATTACGTTCCGGATCTCCTGATCCCGGCCGATGACCGGGTCCAGTTTCTGCTTCCGGGCAAGGTCTACCAGATCCTGACCGTATTTCTGAAGGGCATTGTAGGTGTCCTCGGGGTTATCGTTGGTCACCCGCTGGTTGCCCCGGACGGCGGTGAGCTGCTGTAAGAACTTATCCTTGGTGATGCCAAAGGCACGGAACAGCTCGCCGGTGGAGGCAGTCTGTTCATCCAGCAGGCCGAGGAAAACGTGCTCGACGCTGACGTAATCATCTTTCATGGCCTTGGCTTCCCGGGCAGCCGCGCTCAGGACTTTATCCGCGGCCTGCGAGATATACACCTTGTCGGGGTCACGGCCGGAACCGGAGACCCGAGGCAGGGCAGAGAGCTTTTCGGCCACGGCGGCGGAGAAGCTGCCGGTGTCCACGTTGAGCTTTTGCAGCAGCTGAGGGATCAGGCCCTGCTCCTGCGTGCTGAGGGCGTGGAGCAGATGCTCCGGTTCCAGCGCATTGTGCTGATACTCCACAGCCAGCTGCTGTGCGGCCTGCAGAGCTTCGAGGGTCTTTTGAGTATATTGATTGGTATTCATAAAGTTGACCTCCATTCGTACCGTAGATTCTGGGATTTGTCAGACGGAAGAGTGAACTGCTAAATCTTAATTAGCACTCTAACTGTTTGACTGCTAAAAATATACTCCGAAACCCTGCCTTTGTCAATAGCCTGCCCGGGATAAAGCGAACAATTCACAAATAATTTGCAATTTATACGCAACATCGCCATACAAAATGCCCCGAGCCTTCCGTTCTGAATAGGCCCGGGGCAGAAAAGCGAGGAAAGATCAGATCACGTAGTCGTTGCCGGCCTCTTCAGGGGCAGCCAGATCGGCAAGGGTGATCTTATTGAAGTAGTTGGAGATCATGTCGTCCAGCCCCTTCCACATCTCATAGGTGCGGCAGTTGGCCATCCGGTGGCAGACCGGTGCGCCGGGAGCAAGGCAGCTGACGGTGGCCAGATTGCCTTCGGTCAGGGTCAGGATCTCGCCTACGGTGTACTGATCGGGGCTGCGGGTCAGCCGGTAGCCGCCGCCCTTGCCCCGCAGGCCCTCCAGAAAGCCGTTCTGCACCAGCACCTTGAGGATATTCTCGAGGTATTTTTCTGAGATCTCCTGCCGTGCGGCGACTTCCTTGAGGGGAACATATTTTTCGGACCGGTGCTCGGCAAGGTCGATCATGACCCGCAGCGCATAGCGGCCCTTGGTAGAAACGATCATGGCTTTCTCCTTTTATATAAAGTAATCGACTGCTCTTTGTTGAAACCTATTATACAACAGGGTTTATAACTTTTCAATCAGAAATTTCAATTTTTCCATTGACAAACGGGGAGGCAGAAGCTATAATACGATCAAACCTACAAATCATATTGGTTTAGAGGGATTTAAAGATAAAACAGAAAAGGCACCGGGTCACCCGGCAGAAAGGGGCCAAGGGCCCCAATAGGGAGGAAACGTATTATGAGCAAGATTTATACTTCCGCAGATCAGCTGATCGGCCATACTCCGCTGCTGGAGCTGACCCACATCGAGAAGCAGGAGGACCTGAATGCAAAGATCCTGGCAAAGCTGGAGTACTTCAACCCCGCCGGTTCCGTCAAGGACCGTATCGCCAAGGCCATGATCGATGATGCCGAGGAAAAGGGTCTGCTGAAGCCCGGTTCCGTCATCATTGAGCCCACCTCCGGCAACACCGGCATCGGTCTGGCAGCCGTTGCCGCCGCCAAGGGCTACCGAATCATCATCGTCATGCCCGAGACCATGAGCGTGGAGCGTCGCCAGCTGATGAAGGCTTACGGCGCAGAGCTGGTGCTCAGCGAGGGCGCAAAG
>CALDNF010000179.1 GCA_937917475.1 uncultured Faecalibacterium sp. | reverse complement strand
GGGCCTGTATGGCAGCACAAACCAACTTTATCGATATCGCAACCATCTGGCTCCATGCGGGCAAGGGCGGCGATGGTGCGGTGAGCTTTCACCGTGAAAAATTCGTGGCGGCGGGCGGCCCGGACGGCGGCGACGGCGGATGTGGCGGCGACATTATCTTTGTGGCGGACGATCACCTGAGCACCCTGATGGATTTCCGTTATAAGCGCAAGTACAACGCCCCCGAGGGCGGCAAGGGCGGGGCCAGCCTCTGCCACGGCAAAAATGCTGAGGATCTGGTCATCAAAGTGCCGCTGGGCACCGTCATCAAGGACGCTGAGAGCGGCCTTGTGATCGCCGACCTGTCCGATCATGAGCCGGTCACCGTGGCAAAAGGCGGCCGGGGTGGATACGGCAATGCACATTTTGCAACCCCCACCCGGCAGATCCCCAAGTTTGCAAAACCCGGTATGCCCGGCGAAGACATTCAGGTGACCTTGGAGCTGAAGCTGATCGCCGATGTGGGTCTGATCGGTTTCCCCAATGTGGGTAAGTCCACCCTTATCTCCACCATCAGCGCAGCCAAACCCAAGATCGCCAATTACCACTTCACCACGCTGGTGCCTACTCTGGGCGTCGTATCGGTGGGCGAGGGCGCAAGCTTCGTCTGTGCGGACATCCCCGGCCTGATCGAGGGTGCCAGCGAGGGCGTGGGTTTGGGCCATGACTTCCTCCGCCATGTGGAACGCTGCCGCCTGCTGCTCCACGTTGTGGATGTTTCGGGCAGCGAGTACCGTGACCCCATTCAGGATTTTGAGCAGATCAACGAAGAACTGACAAAGTTCAGCCCGGAACTGGCACAGCGGCCCCAGATCGTGGTGGGCAATAAGTGCGATCTGGCTACTGAGGAGCAGATCGAGACTTTCCGCAAGTATGTAGAGGGCAAGGGCCTGACCTTTGTGCCCATTTCTGCCGCCACCATGCAGGGCGTGCGGGAACTGCCGGGTCTGGTCTACAACCGGCTCAAAGATATCCCTGCTGTGCCGGTGTTTGCCGCCGAATACAAGAAGCCGGAAGTCAAGGCCGGAAGCCGTGACTTTACCATCCGCCGGATGGAAGCGCATGTCTGGGCTGTGGATGCTCCCTGGCTGGAACGCATCCTTGACGGCAGCAATGTGGATGATTACGAGAGCCTGCAGTACTTCCAACGTCAGCTGGCGGAGAGCGGCATCCTCGAAGCTCTGGTCAATAAAGGCGTTGAGGAGAACGACACCATCCTCATTGGTGAATATCAGTTTGATTATATTTTCTAATGCATCAGCAGCCAAAAGCTCCCCTGTGAGGGAAGCTGACGGACGGATGCAAGACTGTGAGGGTGTATGACCGAACCGGAAAAGATCGACCCCCGGGAGCTGAGCCCGCTGGCACTGGCTTTTGTGGGGGACAGCGTGCTGGAACTGCTGGTGCGTCGCCGTCTGACCGAGCATCACCGGCTGTCTGCCGGAAAGCTCAATGCCGAAAAAGTCAAGTATGTCTCGGCCCGGGCACAGTTCCGGGAGGAACAGCTGTTGGAACCTCTCTTCACAGAGGAAGAGTTCGAACTGTTCAAACGGGGCCGGAATGCCAGCAAGGCCAGCGTGGCAAAGCACGCTTCCCCTGAGGAATATCGTGCTTCCACCGGCTTTGAGTGCCTGCTGGGTTGGCTCTACCTCAATGGCCGGATGAGCCGCATTGAGGAGCTGTTTGAACAGCTGTGGCAGTCTTTTGACCCTGACGCAAAATAAAATGCGAAAGCCCGCTGCTTTCCGCACTGGAAAACAGTGCAGGGAAGGCAGCGGGCTTTCTTAACTTGTCGTGCTGCGGAGAAAAGGGAAGGCGTTAGCCTTCGTCATCGGCACCCTTGGTATACTGGTTGGGGTGCTTGTGTTCGTTGGTGGACTTGGTGTTCTGGGCCTTGTTCTCGGTCCGGTTCTGGGTGCGGTTGTCCGTGCGGTTCTCGGTCTGGTTTCGGGTCTGGTTCTTGCAATTGCTGCTGCGATGTTCCATCGTTTCAATCTCCTTTGTTCGGCACCTGGCCGTTTTGGCGGGGCGGTTTGGCCTCGCAGTTCTAGTTTGACCCGATGCAGCGGCTTTATACATTGATGGGAGGTTTGAGCTTATGTCCACCGAATATTTTGAGGCCCGGGAGCGCAGTCTGCTGGGTTCCCGGTATGAAGAGCTTTACGCCGCACCGCAGGATACGGCGGCCCGGGGCGTTACGGTTTCGGCTCTCCGGACGACTCCGGAGGAATTTGCCGCAAAGGCTGATTTTCCGCTCCGGCCCTCGCCCTTCTGCAAAGCAGCTTTTGTGGTGGAGCAGCCGGAGTTCAAGCCGGGGCGGCATCCGTATCACCATGCCGGCGTGTTCTATTCGCAGGAACCTTCGGCATCCTCGGCAGCTCCGCTGCTGGGGGTGAAGCCCGGAATGCGGGTGCTGGACCTCTGCGCAGCCCCCGGCGGTAAGAGCAGTCAGCTGGCGGCCGCATTGGGCGGGCAGGGTTTGCTGGTAAGCAATGAATACGTCGCTGCCCGGGCTGAGATCCTCAAGAGCAATCTGGAACGGATGGGCGTGCCCAATGCGGTGGTTCTCAATGAGACTCCGGCCCGCATCGCCGAAGCACTTCCGGAGTTTTTTGACCGGGTGTTGGTGGATGCTCCCTGCTCCGGTGAGGGAATGTTCCGCAAGGAGCCCGCTGCACTGGCCCAGCACAGTGAGGCACTGGTCAAGCAGTGCGCTGCCTTGGGTGCAGAGATCCTTGACTGCGCAGCCGCTGTGCTGGCACCGGGCGGACAGCTGGTCTACTCCACCTGTACCTTTGCGCCGGAAGAGGACGAAGGGCAGGTGGCAGCATTTCTTGCAAAGCACCCGGAATTCACATTGGCGGATGCGTTGGGCAATGTGGATTACACCTTTGGCAGCGAGGGCGAGGCCAACCGCACCGGGGGTCTGCCGCTGGATGTGACCAAAGTCCGCCGTGTCTGGCCCTGTCAGGGCGGTGAGGGCCACTTTATGGCCCGGCTGGTCAAGGCCGGTACGCCCCGCACCCTGCCGGAACCCGGAACCTATCCCCCGGAAGAGCAGCTCTGGCTTGCCGCTGCTGCGGAGACAGGAAAAAAGCAGGGCGCAAAGACCGGAAAATCTGCAAAGGGCCGGGAAGACCCTCGTGCAGCCCGCCGGGAAAACAGTCGGGCCTGCCGGGAAGCCGCTGCGGGCGGGCGTGGCCGAGACCGGGGCAAGGAAGGGACTGCGGAAGCCACTCCCGCTCAGAGCCTTGCGGCATGGCGGGAGTTTGCGGAACGATATTTCCCGCAGCTGGCCGGACGCCCTGCGGTGGTCCATGGGGGCGGCGTGCTGCTTCCGGCAGCGTTTCCGCAGACATCCCTTCATGTCCTGCGGGCAGGGGTGTTCGTGGGCAGCGTTCAGAAAGGCCGCTTTGTGCCGGAACACCATCTCTTTACCGCTTTTGGAGCGCAGTGCACCAACCGGGAGGAACTGACGCTGGAGGATCCCCGCACGGTGGAATACCTCTCGGGCCGGGAAATCGCAGCATCCACTGCATCGGACGGCTGGTGCTGCGTTACGGTGGACGGCTGGCCTATGGGCGGCGGTAAAGTGTCCGCCGGGCGGGTCAAAAATCACTATCCCAAGGCTCTGCGGCTTCTCTGACCCGGGGCGGAATGGGACTGATTTGCGGCATTTTTTGGGATTTGTGTCCCAAATCTGCCGGATAAGACTTGAACGCACGAGGGGATTGTGATACAATATTACAGTTAGATTTTGTGTGCTGCCACAAGCGGGCGACCACAGCCCGTCTGCCCGCAGGCGGAGATTTCGATAAAATTTAGGAGGCTCTTTCCCATGTCCGGACATAGCAAATGGAACAATATCAAGCGCAAGAAGGAAAAGACCGACGGCGCAAGAGCAAAGGTCTTTACCAAGATCGGCCGCGAGATCAGCGTGGCAGTTCGTATGGGCGGCCCGAACCCGGCTTCCAACAGCAAGCTGGCTGACCTCATCTCCAAGGCAAAGCGGATGAGCGTGCCCAACGATAACATTCAGCGTATCATCAAGAAGGCCGAGGGCGGCGATAAGACCGAGTACGAGGCAATCACTTACGAAGGCTACGGCCCCGGCGGCGTTGCTGTCATGGTCGAGACCCTGACCGACAACCGCAACCGTACTGCTGCCGACCTGCGCCACTACTTCGACAAGAATGGCGGCAATCTGGGTGCCATGGGCTGCGTGGCGTTCCTGTTCAGCCAGAAGGGTGTCATTGACATCTCTCTGGAAGACAAGGATGCCGACGAGGCTATGATGGATGCTCTGGATGCCGGTGCCGAGGACTTTGATGCAGGCGAGGATGCCGCTGAGATCACCACCGACCCTGAAAACTACTCTGCTGTGGTCAAGGCCATGGAGGAGAAGGGTTATGTGATCCTGAGCGATGATCTGGCCATGGTCCCCATGACCACCACTCGCCTGACCGACCCCGATCAGCTCAAGGCTATGGGCAAGCTGCTGGAATCCCTCGAGGATAACGACGATGTCCAGAATGTCTGGCACAGCCTGGAGAACGAAGAGGACCTGCCGGAATAACCATCCCGAGAGGTTCGCTGCTTTCCAATAAGATAAAACGCACCGTTTCCACTTTTATGGAGACGGTGCGTTTTTGGTTGAAACCTACAGAGAACCGTGATATAATGAACATGGGAAAGAAGGTGCATCGTATGAGTACAAGAGATATTGCGAAAAATCTGATCGATCAGATCCCGGATAGCAAGATGTTCTATGTGATTGCATATCTGCAGGGAGCAGCGATCCCGGATGAGAGCGAAGAAAAAGCCGACGATGCATACTGTGAACGGCTTTTGAAAGAATATCAGGATGACCCGGACCCGCATAAAACGGATGCGATCCCATTGGAGCAATTGGCACAGGAGCTCGGGATCGCATTATGAAATACAAGATCGTTGTCGAAAAACGTGCGGCCAAGTTTATCCGGAAACAACAGCCGGTGCAGCAAAAACGCATCCTTGAAGCATTGGCACAGCTTCCATTTGCAGGGGACATCAAACCGATGGCCGGGATGGTTGGCTTTTACCGTCTCCGTGTCGGAGATTATCGCATCCTGTATACCGTTGAAGAAGAAATTATCACCGTTCGGGTTACCGATGCAGGCAACCGGGGAGATGTTTATAAATAATCCGCAAAGTCAAACGCACCGTTTCCACTTTTATGGAGACGGTGCGTTTTTGCGTATCAAAGGTGTTTTTGTCAGACCAGATCGCTCAGAATTCCGGGCCAAAGGGCTTCCTCTTGGCGGGAGGCGGCAAAGAAGCAGTCCAGATACATTTTGTTGACCGCCGAGAGGATTGTGCTGCGCAGCAGCTGCTTCTCGTCGTCTGCATCAGAGGCGAGGTCCTGAATGATAGGCGATGCACCAAAGACATAGAGCAGGCAGTTTTCCAGCTCGTTGCAGAAATAATCGTAAGCCTGAGCGGCAGAGCAATGTTCACGCTGCATTTTGAACAGCGTATCGATGTTTTCCAGCGAAAGAACGGTCTTGGTGACCACAATGTACATCAGATTTGCCAGCTGCTCCCGGGAATACTTTTTTTTGATGGGGTGAGCGATCACGCCTTTCTTTACATAATTGCTCACCATGGAAGGGGTCAGCTCCACCCCGGGGAACGACCGGAAATATCCATTGACAAACTGCACGGTCTGATCGAGATAAAGCCCCACCTGCGGCAGATCGGCGTACCGGGGCAGGGCAAATCCGGCAGCGCAGGCCATAACACGGCGTTTCAATTCCTGTTTCATACTGTCAGTATAGCGTATTTTTGTATTTGGGTCAAGCGGGAAATAAAATCTCGTGAAAGAATTATGAAAAACGATTGACAGGTTTTTGAAAAGCTGATATGATGGTTCTGCGAACAACGCAAATACAGAAAAATGCGGCAGAATCTGCCGGAATGGAGATAAATGATGAAAACCAAGATCGTTGTGGATTCCTCTTCCAACCTGTATGCACTGGAAGGAATCGATTTTGCCTGTGTGCCCCTGAAGATCATCACCGATGATGCTGAATATCGGGATGACGGTTCTCTGGATGCAGTGGGGATGGCCGAGACCCTGCGCACCTACAAGGGAAAAACTTCCACTTCCTGCCCTAATGTCAGCGACTGGCTGGCAGCTTATGAGGGAGCCGATGAAGTTTATGTCATTACCATCACCGGCACACTGTCCGGAAGCTATAACGCTGCGCTTCTGGCTGCGGAGGAGTACAAGGAAGCAAAGCCCGGGGCACGGGTTTTTGTGCTGGACAGCCTGTCTGCCGGCCCGGAGCTCTGCCTGCTGGCCGAGCATCTCCGGGATGAAGTGTGCAGCGGCAAGCCCTTTGACGAGGTGTGTGAAGAGATGCTGCGGTATCACAAACACACCCATCTGCTCTTCTCGCTGGAATCGCTGGCGAATCTGGCCCGGAATGGCCGGGTCAGACCTGCGGTGGCAGCTGTGGCCCGGATGCTGGGCATCCGGGTCATCGGGCAGGCCAGTGAAGCAGGAGAATTGGAAGTCATCTGCAAGACCCGGGGCGAGCATGGGGCATTGGAGCGGATCATTCTGGAACTGCGAGATCATGGCTATACCGGCGGTAAGCTGGTGATCACCCACTGCGGCAATCCAGCAGCGGCGGAGCGGCTGGGGCATATGGCCGAGGCCGTGTTCCATAACGCTGACATCCGGGTGGGCGAGTGCGGCGGACTTTGCAGCTACTATGCGGAACTGGGCGGCTTGATGGTGGGCTATGAGGATAGCGAGGCGTGACCACTGCCGCAAACTCAAAATCTTGAAAAAAACTTAAAATTGCGTTATACTGGCTTCCATCATACTGCCGCATCTGCGATACAGGGAGGGAAGCTATGTTTTTTCGTCTGCCGATCGTTCGGTTTTTCAACCGCATCCTCAACCGGGTCACCATTACAGTGGTGCTGGTGGCGTTGCAGGTGGCATGGCTGCTCTGGGCGTTTTTTGCCCTGACCACCGGCCGCATCTGGATCAACCTTGCACTTCGGGCTCTCAGCGTCATCATTGTGCTCTATCTGGTAAAAAAAGACGAAAACAGTGCTTATAAGATCATCTGGATCGTTCTGATCGGCACGCTGCCCCTGCTGGGCGGTGCACTTTACCTTTTATTCGGCAACAAGGCCCCTGCCAAGCGGATGCGTCTGCGGATGCAGGAAGTGGAGCGTGCCCATGACGCAGATCTTGCCCAGCCCGGAGGACAGACGGATCATCTGGATGCAGCGAATCATGGCATCGCCCGATATGTGGCCGACTGCGGCCCTTATCCGGCGTGGAAAAATACCACGGCACGCTATTTCTCCTGTGGTGAAGAGATGTATCCCAGCCTGCTGGCAGATTTGGAACGAGCCGAGCGGTTTATCTTTGTGGAGTTTTTTATCGTCCGCCCCGGCAAAATGTGGAACGGTGTAGAAGAGATCTTGTTCCGGAAAGCGGAGCAGGGCGTGGATGTGCGGCTCATTTATGATGATTTCGGCTGTCTGCTGGGCCTGCCTGCGGATTTTGTGGTTCGGATGGAACGTCATCATATCCGCTGTATCCCTTTTAATCCGGTGGTGCCGCTGGTATCGCTGGTGATGAATCACCGGGATCACCGTAAAATCGTGGTCATTGATGGCAAGGTTGGTTACACTGGCGGTGTGAATCTGGCAGATGAGTATATCAATGCGGAGCAGCGGTTCGGCTACTGGAAGGATGCCGCTATCCGGCTGGAGGGAGCGGCTGTCTGGAATTTTACTGTGATGTTCCTCAATTTCTGGAATTCCTTCCGCCCCAGCGAAACGGATTATTCGCCCTTTGCGCCCCGGGCAGAGGAGCTGCCGCAGACCGGGGATGGCGTGGTCCAGCCTTATGCCGACAGCCCGCTGGATGAAGAACCGCTGGCAGAGACCGTCTATATGGACATTCTGGCGCAGGCGCAGAGATATGTCTATATTTATACGCCCTATCTCGCAGTGGGCGAAGAGATGCTGGACGCCCTGAAAATTGCCGCCAAGCGGGGGGTAGATGTGCGGCTGGTGGTTCCCGGCATCCCGGACAAAAAACTGATCTACCGGCTCACCCGGTCGTATTATGTTCCCCTCATCCGGGCTGGTGTAAAAATTTATGAGTATACGCCCGGGTTCCTTCATGCCAAGTGTTATGTCAGTGATGACCGGACAGCGGTGGTGGGAAGCATCAACATGGATTACCGGAGCCTGTTCCTTCATTTTGAATGTGGTGCGCTGCTGATGAACAACAGTCAGGTCATTGCCCTCCGGGATGATGTGCTCCGCACTCTGCCGCAGTGCCGTCAGGTGCAGCTGTCGGACTGCCGCACCAGCCTGCCCGGCACCCTGCTGGACAGTGTGCTCCGCCTGCTGAGCCCGCTGATGTAGCCTTCTCATGCATGAAATCAGACTTCGTGGATATACTATCCCTGAATTTGAAACAAGGGAGCGTAGATTCCATGAGCATGAGCAATAAAAAATGGTTCTGCATGGCGGCGGCAGCGGCGTTGCTGCTGACGGCCTGCGCAAAGCGTCCGGATTCCTCGTCTGGAAGTTCCAGCGGTACAATGGGCAGCTCGAATGTTACCAGCACATCCCAAAGCACATCGGGAGCCTGGCGCACCGGTCTTGGCATCCTGACCGAGACCACCGATCAGGACCGTACCGGAAAGATCAACACCATTGCGGCGGCGGTCCTGTTGGATGGGGAAGGGAAGCTGGCCCATGTTCAGCTGGATGAACTGGAAGTAAACATTTCTGCCGATGGAAACGGTGCAGTGACCATGCCCACCGACTACCGCACCAAGCGGCAGAAGGGGGATGACTACCCGCTGGCGGCGGCTTCTTCCCTGAAAAAAGGCTGGGATGAACAGGCGGACGCTTTTGCTGATTATCTTACCGGTATGACTCCGGAGCAGGCGGCAAAGCTTGAGACGGACCCGGATGGCAGGGCAAAAGATGCCGATCTGCTGTCCGGCTGCACCATTGCGGTAGACCGCTACCGGGACGCTGTGGCAAAAGCCTGTGAAAATGCGGAGGCTCTGGGGGCAGCCAAAGGGGATGAACTGGCCCTTGGCGTGGAAGCGTCTAATGGTTCGTCCAGCCTGACGGCTACGGACGACCGGGATGTGAACGCCCAGTTGGACATTACCGTTGTGGCTCTGACGAAGGATTCGGATGGCCGGGTGACCAGTGCGGTAGGTGATATGACGGAACCTGCTCTGACGGTCTCGGCAGATGGAGGCGTGTCGGCCCCGGACGAAGTCCGCTCCAAGCGGGAGCAGGGCGATGAATATGGGATGCGGCAGGCTTCCTCCCTTGGCAAGGAGTGGTATGAGCACAGTGAAGGATTCTGCTCCTACCTCAAGGGCAAGACTGCACAGGAGATCAATGCCATCCCGGATGACGGTTCGGATGCGGACCTTGCTGCTCTCTGCACCATCTCAGTGGACGACCTGCAAAAGGCAGCAGGAAAAGCACTCGAAGACCGATAAAGCAAACGAAAAAAGTTCCATGCTGATGTCACCACAACGGCTGAGCATGGAACTTTTTTGTATCAGGTTATAAATATTTACTCGGCGGTGACAACGCCAGAGCGAACATGATAAATTTTGTCGAAGCCTTGCATAAATGCACCTGAAACGTCATGTGTAATGGCGACCACCATGCAGGGCATGGCGAGCAGATTGTCCATCACCTGCTGAGAAGTCTCTGGGTCAAGGCTGGCAGTGATCTCGTCGGCGATGATAAGGTCATATTTCCGCAGGGCCAGCCGTGCGATGCCGATGCGCTGCCGCTGACCGCCGGACAGGTTCTTGCCGTTTTCGCTGATGATGGTATCCAGACCGTCGGGCAGGGAAGCAACCCACTCCGTCAGCCCGGCGGAATCAACAGCATGCTGCTCGTCTGGAAAATTTTCCAAAAGACAGATATTGTTCCGGATGGTATCATTGAATAAATATGCAGTCTGTGCGATATATCCGACGTGGGTATAGAAGATTTTGTGGTCAATATCACGCACCTGACATCCGTTGAACAGGATGCTTCCGGTGTAATCAGGGTAATACTGGAACAGCAGTTTTGCCAGAGTGGATTTGCCGCAGCCGCTTTCGCCGACAAGGGCGGCTTTCTGCTGACCCTCAATTTTAAGCGTTACACCGTTCAGCACAGGCTTCGATGCGCCGGGATAGGTGAAGCGGACATCCTCACAGGTCAGTTGACCGATGGTATCAAGGCTTTCACCGTGGGTCGTTTCTGCTTTGCCGGACATGGCGGCTTCCAGCCGGGCACGGATGCCACGGGAAGATTTTATCTTAGGGTGTATCTGAAAAGTAAAAAAGAGCCAAAAGTACAAGAAAAAGACATAA
>CALDNF010000178.1 GCA_937917475.1 uncultured Faecalibacterium sp. | reverse complement strand
ACCTGCTGGTGGGGTACGACAGCAAAGATGACGCTGCGGTGTATCAAATTACCGAAGATTTGGCACTGGTGCAGACGGTGGATTTCTTTCCGCCTATGGTGGATGACCCCTATACTTTCGGGCAGATCGCAGCGGCAAATGCCCTGAGCGATGTGTATGCGATGGGCGGCGAGGTCAAAACAGCCCTGAATCTGGTCTGTTTCCCTGAAAATATGGATCTGAACGTTCTGGGGGCTATTCTTCAGGGCGGAGCCGAAAAAGTGGCTGAGGCGGGAGGAATTCTGGCCGGAGGACATTCCATTGCCGATACCGGCGTGAAATACGGTCTTTCGGTCACCGGGTTTGTGGACCCAAAGCATCTCTATGCCAATGACGCCGGACAGCCGGGAGATAAACTCATTTTGACCAAAGCTCTGGGCGTTGGGCTGATCTGCACCGCAAACCGGGTGGGGGAGGCCAAACCGGAAGATATGGCCGGGGCCATTGCCTCCATGACCACTCTGAACAAAAAAGCGGCGGAGATCAGCAAAAAATACACGATCCATGCCGCTACTGATGTGACAGGGTTCAGCTTTCTCGGCCATCTGCATGAGATGATGGGCGGACGGCTGTCCTGTGCGATTGACGGCAATGCCGTGCCGATTCTTCCGGGCGCATGGCAGGCGGCGGAGGATTGCCTTTACACGGCAGCAGGACAGCGCAACCGCAACCATACCGGGCCTTTTGTGAGTTTTGAAAATGTACCCTTTGCACTGGAAGAAATTTTGTTTGACCCTCAAACCTCAGGCGGGCTGCTGCTGGCAGTGGCCCCGGAGGACGCCGCAGAACTGGAAGCGGAACTCCGGGCCGCCGGTCTGCCCGCCTGCATTGTGGGTGAAATAACGGAAAAGCAAGAAAAAGAAATTGTTGTGACGTATAAAAGAGGAAAATGAAAATGATTACGGTAGATGCAAGAGGAGATGCCTGCCCGCTGCCAGTGGTCAAGGCAAAAAAAGCAATTGCAGAACTGAAGGGTGCCGGACAGGTGGAAGTTCTGGTGGACAATGAGATCGCCGTTCAGAACCTGACCAAGATGGCGCAGCAGAAGGGCTATGGTTCTGCGGCGGAAAAGAAGGCAGAGCGGGAATACCGTGTGGTATTTACCGTGGGGGATATTCCGGCAGCAGAGCCGGAAGAAGCCCCGGCCTGCGCCCCGGATGCCCGGTTGGACACCGTGGTTGCCATTGGTTCGGACAAGATGGGCGTTGGAGAAGAGGCTTTGGGCGAGACCCTGATGAAGGCATTTATTTTTGCACTGACCCAGCAGGACCATCTGCCCAAGACGGTGCTGTTCTATAATGGCGGCGCACACCTGACCTGTGAGGGTTCGCCGGTGTTGGAAGACATCAAGGCTCTGGAAGCCGAAGGCGTGGAGATCATGACCTGTGGCACCTGCCTGAATTTCTACGGCCTGACGGAAAAACTTGCTGTGGGCAGTGTGACCAATATGTATGTTATTGCCGAAAAAATGCTCACAGCCGGGAACGTGGTCAAACCGTGAGCCGGGAGATTCTCTATTTTGACAATGCCGCTACCACTCTGAAAAAGCCGCCGGAAGTAGGGCAGGCGGTGCTGGAAGCCATGGGAACGGCAGGCAATCCGGGCCGGGGAGCCCATGAGCCCACTCTGCATGCCGCACGGCTGGTGTACGGAACACGCTGTGCGCTGGCGGAGTTGCTGGGGGCAGAGGATGCTTCCCGCATTGTCTTTACCGCCAATGCGACCCAAAGCCTGAACACCGCTCTGTGCGGCCTGCTGCATCCCGGTGACCATGTGATCACCACAGTCTGTGAGCACAATTCGGTGCTCCGCCCGTTGTATCGGCTGGAAAAGAGCGGAATTGCGCTTGATTTTGTGGACGTAGACGCCGAGGGCGTGCTGCGGTATGAGCAGTTTGAATCTCTGCTCCGCCCCAATACCAAGGCTGTTGTGGTCACCCATGCGTCCAATGTTACCGGAAATTTGACGGACCTGCATTTCCTGTCGAAATTTGCAAAAAAACACGGTCTGCTGTTGATTATGGATGCAGCACAGACGGCAGGAGCACAGCCCATCCATGTGCAGGACATGGGCATCGATGTGCTGTGCTTTACCGGCCATAAGGGGCTTTTGGGCCCGCAGGGGACCGGAGGACTTTACGTCCGTCCCGGGCTGGATGTGGCTCCCCTTGTGGTAGGCGGCAGCGGTGTGCACAGCTTTGACAAAGAGCATCCGGCAGAAATGCCAACAGCCTTGGAAGCGGGAACACTGAATGTTCCCGGCATTGCGGGCCTTGGGGCAGGCGTACACTGGATTTTACAGCAGGGCGTGGAAGCACTCGCCGCAAGAGAAGCTGCCCTTGCACAGCTCTTTTATGAGCAGATCCGAGATGCTGAAAACATCACGATTTACGGCTGTTTTACGCCGGAAATTCCTCGTGCGCCTATCGTTTCATTGAACATTGGCGGGGAGGATTCGGCCTGGGTGGCTGATGCACTCTGGGAAGAGGCGGGCATCTGTGTACGAGCAGGGGCGCACTGTGCACCATTGATGCACAAAGCTCTTGGCACTGCCGAACAGGGAACAGTGCGGTTCAGCTTTTCTCATCAGAACACCGAGACGGAAGTTCAGGCGGCGGCACAGGCGGTCCGCAGGCTGGCGCAGGAGGTTTGAATGAGAGCAAAACGACTGTATATCGTGCTTTCGTTCCAAAGCACCCACCGTGCAATGGCGTGGGAGACCCACTGCACAGAAATTGGCATCCCGGGGCGGCTGATTCCGCTACCCAAGGAGCTGTCGGCCGGATGCGGTTTGGCATGGCGGATGACGCCGGAGGATTGGCAGCTCTGGAAGGATCGGCTGGATGCTGCCGATTACGATGCAGCAGTACAGGTGGAACAGTGAAAGGAGACCGGAAATGGAGCTGGAAACGCTGTTGGAGATTTTAGACAGCCCGGTGAAGAATTTTCAATTCGTGACGCCGCTGGAAGGGAAAAACCAAGGGGAACAGCTCATTTTTGGAGATGACCGGCTTCTCTGGCCGAAGGAACGGGACACAAAGCCCCTTGAAATGATCGAGGACCATTCCACCGGGACACTGGAGTATCACGGAACGTTTGCTTTTTCGGAATATTTTGGGCAGGGGCCGGAATTGGTCATCTGCGGCGGCGGTCATGTGGGGGCAGCGGTGGTGCGGCTGGCAAAACTGCTGGGCCTGCCGGTAACTGCATTGGAAGACCGCCCTGAATATGCGGAGCAATTGCGGCAGGCTGGAGCAGATCGTGTGATCTGTGCTCCTTTTTCCGAGGGTCTGGCAGAAATCAAAGGCGGGGCCAATGTCTATTTTGTGGTGGTCACCCGGGCTCATGCCTTTGATCTCGATTGCCTGCGTCCCATCCTGCAAAAACCTGCGGCTTACGTTGGTATGATGGGCAGTAAAGGACGGGCCGCTTTGGTCCGCCGTCAGCTGTTGGAAGGGGGAGCAGACCCGGAAAAGGTGGAAGATCTTCATGCTCCGATCGGTCTGCCCATTGGGTCACAGTCGGCGGAGGAAATTGCACTGTCCATTCTGGCAGAGATCGTCAAACTGAAAAATCAGCGTCTCCTATCTGAGGGATATCCGCCGGCGATCCTGGATGGACTGCGGCAGGCTGCGGCAGAAAAAACGTCTGCGGTGCTGGCAGTGATCGTCTCCCGCAGTGGCTCTACCCCTCGGGAAGTGGGCTCCAAAATGCTCGTGCTGCCCGGCCGGACGGTGGGCAGCATTGGCGGCGGCATCATGGAATATCGTGCGAAACAGCGTGCAATGGAGATGCTTGCCGGGGAGACTGCGTTCCGTGTGGATCGCTACTCCGCCGACGGAAAGGATGAGGATGCCACTGTGGCGGCCTGCGGCGGCTCTATGGCAGTTCTGTTGCAAAAACTGACGCCGAGGAAGGATGCGTAACATGAAACGGGATGATCTTATTATCGTGCGGGGCGGCGGCGACCTTGCTACCGGTACTATCCATCGGCTTTGGTCGGCAGGGCTGCGGGTGCTGGTGCTGGAAGCGGAACACCCCGCTGCCATCCGGCGGCAGGTGTCGCTCTGCGAAGCGGTCTATGAGGGTGAAACGGTCGTTGAGGGCCTGCGGGCGGTCAAAATCAACGGTTTGAAAGAAGCGGAAGCTGTCTGGTCGGCGGGTGATGTGCCAGTGCTGGTGGACCCGGAAGGGGAAAGCATCCGCACAGCAAAGCCTGCCGTGGTGGTGGATGCTATTCTTGCAAAGAAAAATCTGGGTACGACCCGGGATATGGCCCCTTTGACCATTGCGTTGGGCCCTGGTTTTGTTGCAGGGCAGGACGTGGATGTGGTGGTGGAGACCAAACGGGGGCACAAGTTGGGCCGCATCATCCGGGAAGGCGCAGCCATCCCCAACACTGGCGTGCCCGGTATCATCGGCGGGTATGGAGCCCAGCGGGTCATCCATGCTGCTGCCGAAGGTGTATTTGAAGACCTGCATGCCATCGGTGATTTTGTGGAAGCGGGAGAACCCATTGCGCAGATCCGCGCCCCGGCGGGAGAGCTGCTTCCGGTGACTACCGAGATCCCCGGCATCCTGCGAGGATTGCTGCGCAGCGGCTATCAGGTCACGATCGGTTTCAAAGTGGCCGATGTGGACCCCCGGAGATCGGAATTGGAAAACTGCTTCCTGATCTCCGATAAAGCCCGCTGCATTGCGGGCAGTGTGCTGGAACTAGTGGCAGCAGAACTCTGGAAATAACAGAAAAAATAAGAATCAAAAAGCACGATGCTTCTTGGTAAAACAAGAAAAACACCGTGCTTTTGTTTCGGGTATAAAACAAGGATCAGAGCAGCCCATAATCTTCCAGAAATACTTGGAAGCCTACCTGAGTTGAGCAAAACTGGATACCATGCTTTGCCAGTTTTTGGCTGCTCATCACAAGGTTCCGGGACCAGTCAGTCTCTTCAATGGAGACGGAAATGTTCATGAGTTCGGCGAATTGTCGGGCAGTTTCAACCATATTACAGTTGTTCCCGCTGCCAAAGTTGTAGACCCCTCCGGGCAGATCGAGAGCAAACTGGAGCTTATGAACAACTTCCTGCGCAGAGCTTACGCCACGGAAATCGTTTCTCGAAAACTGCACCGGCTTACCGGAAAGAGCGGCACGCCAGAGATTCAGCGGAAGGTTCCCCCGGATGGGCAGATGATAGCCGGGCAGGTCGTACATCCATGCTGCCCGCAGAAGCACTGCGTCTGGACAAAGGGCCAGAACTTTCTGCTCCATTTCCAGTTTATGCTGGCCGTAGATGTTGCTGGGGGTAAGCGTAAGGCTCTCGGACAGGGGGCCGGACTGGGTGCATCCGGCGTAGACCTGATCGGAACTGAACGCCAGAAGCTTTGCTCCGGTATCCCGGGCACTCCGGGCCAGCCATTCCGGCAAAAGAACGTTGGCACGCCGGGATTCTTCCGGATGGGCGGCACAATAGCCGGTGTCTGAGAGGGCGGCAGTATGGAGAATGATGTCCGGACGGAAATCTTCTACATAGCGGCGTACTTCCGCTTCTTCGGCATGGATCAGGAAGCCGTGCGGAAAGGTCTCAAATTTATACTGCCCTTCCCATTGATCAAGGATACGGCTTCCCACAAAGCCGCCAGCACCGGTCAATAAGATTTTCTGCATCGTCAATTTTCCTCAGGGAACAAGGAACAGTTCCAGTACCAGAACCACGGCGCAGCAGAGAACCGAGACCGGGAACAATCCAGCTCCCAGCCATGCGGCAACGATGCCTACCACCAGTGCAGCGGCACCGGCAATAGGGCTTTGGGTGGCGTTGACAATGGCGGGGAAGGTCATGACGGCCAGTGTGACATAAGGCACATAATAAAGGAAGGACTGAATGAACTGATTCTGGATGGGTTTACGAATCAAGGTCAGCGGCAGTACCCGGATGGCATAAGAAACCAGAAACATCACAGCAATATAGATCCAGTTGTTGTAGGTCATTGTTCTGCCTCCTCAGCTGCATTTTTTACCGGGAACAGGATGGCGGCGGCACAGGAGATCGCAACTGTCAGCAGGATGGTCCGGGTGCCGTCTGAGAGAGCGGAGATGCCCGGCAGGTAGTTGCAGGCAAAGCTCAGTGCAAAACTGATGGCAACCAGTGCGGCCACCACCTTGCTCTTGCGGGCGGGGGGAATGATGATGGCAAGGAACATGCCGTACAATGCCACGCTCAGGGCACTGACCGCCCGCAGGGGCAGCAGATTGCCCGCCACGATGCCAAACGCTGTGCCAAACGCCCAGGCAGGGGCGGCCAGCAGAATGGCACCGTAGGTATAGCAGGGATTCAGCCAGCCGGGCCGGGCAATGGTGATGCCGAACAGCTCATCGGTCACATCGTAGCCGATGACCAGCCGGTGCCAGAACGGCGTGCCCGGGGCGAACCGCTGCGCCAGAGCGCAGCTCATGAGCAGATAACGTGCGTTGGCAATCAGGGTGATGATGGCAACTTCCAGATAAGTAGCTCCGCTGGCAATCAGCGAAAAAGCGGCGTATTCACCGGCAGAGGCGTTGTTCAGCAGGCTGGCAAAAAAGCCCTGCACCGGGGTCAGCCCAGCCCGGCGTGCAGCAATGCCCAGTGAAAAAGAGACGGCAAAATAGCCCAGCGCAATGGGCACACCGTCCCGCATCCCCTCGCAGAACACCTTGCGGCTGAACGCATAGGGTTTGGTGATAGTTTCCATGGATTCTAAGCTCCTTTCCTACTTCAAGACACAAAAATAATTATAGCACAGTTCAGGAATCTTGACAAAAGAAAATACCTCAGCTTTTCATCAGGAAGCTGAGGTATTTTCATAAAGAGGAGAGAAGCTTACTCGGCAACGTCCTCAAACTGACTGTTGTACAAGTCTGCGTAGAAACCGCCGGCCTCAATGAGCTGGTCATGGGTGCCCTGCTCTACAATGTCACCGTCCCGCATCACAAGGATGAGGTCGGCGTCTTTGATGGTGGACAGCCGGTGGGCGATCACAAAGCTGGTGCGGCCCTCCATCAGGCGGTCCATTGCCGTCTGGATTTTCTGCTCAGTGCGGGTGTCCACGCTGCTGGTGGCCTCGTCAAGGATGAGGATGCGGTTGTCGGCCAGAATCGTCCGGGCAATGGTAAGCAGCTGCTTCTGGCCCTGACTGACGTTGGAGGCATCTTCGTTCAGTTCCATCTGGTAACCGCCGGGCAGGGTGCGGATGAAGTGGTCAGCATTGGCGGCCTTTGCAGCGGCAATGACTTCCTCATCGGTGGCGTCCAGACGGCCATACCGGATGTTTTCCATGATGGTGCCTTTGAACAGCCATGTGTCCTGCAGCACCATGCCAAAGCCTTCCCGCAGTGCACTGCGGTCAAAGTCCCGGATGTCGTGGCCGTTCAGAGAGATGGAGCCGGAATCCACATCGTAGAACCGCATCAGCAGCTTGACCATGGTGGTCTTGCCTGCGCCGGTGGGGCCGACGATTGCAACTTTTTCGCCCGGGTTCACCTTACAGCTGAAATCATGAATGATGGTCTTTTCGGGGGTGTAACCAAATTTGACGTGGTCGAAGGTGACCTGACCATTGATGCAGGAGGCATCTGCCCGGCGGGAAGGGTCAGCCTTCTGATCCTCTTCGGCCTCGTTCAGGAACTCAAAGACACGCTCTGCGGCGGCGGCCATGCTCTGGAGCATATTGGACACCTGCGAGAGCTGCTGAATGGGCTGAGTGAAGTTTTTGACATACTGGATAAAAGCCTGAATATCACCAATGGTGATGATGCCGTTGGCGGCAAAAATGCTGCCTGCAATGGCAACAGCCACATAGCCCAGATTGCCCACAAAGTTCATGATGGGCTGCATCAGGCCGGAAAGGAATTGACTCTTCCAGGCGGACTCATAAAGATTGTCGTTGGCGGTATTGAAGTCGGTCAGAACGCTGGCTTCCCGGTTGAAGGCCTTGATAACGTTGTGACCGGCGTAGACTTCTTCAACCTGACCGTTCACGACACCCAGCGTAGCCTGCTGGGCCTTGAAGTATTTCTGGCTGAATTTGACTACCAGCATCACCAGAGCCAGCGAGACAGGCAGGATCAGCAGAGCAATCAGAGTCATTTTGGGGCTGATGGAAAGCATCATGATCAGCACGCCGATCATGGTAGTCACACTGGTGATGAGCTGGGTGATGCTCTGGTTCAGGCTCTGGCCCAGAGTGTCCACATCGTTGGTGATGCGGGAAAGCACTTCGCCCACGGTGCGCTTTTCAAAGTAGGCGAGGGGCAGACGGTTGATCTTCTCACTGATCTCCTTGCGGAAATTGTAGCAGACTTTCTGGGAAAGGCTGGTCATCATCCAGCCCTGAATAAAGCTGAAAGCCGCAGAGCAGAGGTACATGACCAGCAGGATCAGAAGGATCTTGCCGATGTAGCCAAAGTCGATGCTGCCAACGCCCCGCAGTTTTGCAACCCAGCCAGTGGCAAGAGCCGTGGTGGCCTTGGCCAGAATTTTGGGACCTGCAATGTTGAAGATGGTAGACAGGATCGCAAAAACGATCACCACAATGAGCGAAAGCTTGTAGCGGCTCATTTCACGGATGAGCTGGCGCAGCGTGCCCTTGAAATCTTTGGCACGTTCCGTAGTCGGACGTCCGGGTCTTGGCATATCACTCACCCTCCTTTTCCGTGTTCAGTTCGCTGAGGTTAAGCTCCTTTTGGCTCAGCTGGCTCCGTGCGATCTCCTGATATTCAGGGCAGGAAGTCATCAGCTGAGCGTGCGTTCCCTTGCCCACCAGACGGCCCTCGTCAAGAACCAAAATCTGGTTGGCATGGAGGACGGTGGAAATGCGCTGCGCCACGATGATCACGGTGGCATTATCCGTCTGCGCCTTGAGGGCACGGCGAAGAGCCACGTCCGTCTTGTAGTCCAGAGCCGAGAAGCTGTCGTCAAACAGATAGATACGAGGATTTTTGGCAATTGCCCGGGCAATGGAAAGCCGCTGCTTCTGGCCGCCCGAAACATTGGTGCCGCCTTGTGCAATGGGGCTCTGATAGCCCTCAGGTTTTGCGTCAATGAACTCGGTGGCCTGCGCAATGGAAGCCGCCTTCTTCATGTCAGCGTCAGTGATCTGCTCTCCGCCGAACTTGAGGTTGGATTCAATGCTGCCGCTGAACAGCACACCCTTCTGGGGCACATAGCCCAACAGGCTGTGCAGGGTCTCCTGCGGCATATCCCGCACATCAATGCCGTCCACCGTGACTTTGCCGCCGGTCACATCATAGAACCGGGGGATCAGGTTCAGCAGGCTGGATTTGCCGCAGCCGGTGGAGCCGATGATGGCGGTGGTCTGGCCGGGCTGCGCGGTGAAGCTGATGTGCTCCAGAGCATCGCTGTCTGCTCCGGGGAAACGGAAGCTCACATCTTCAAAGGAGACGACACCCTTCCAGTCTTTCTTTTCCACAGCGGGCTTTGCCGTGGCTTCGTCGGGGTCAGTAAGGGTAGGCTTGGTGCGGATGACCTCATCGATACGGTCCGCAGCCACACCAGCACGGGGCAGCATCACGGCCACCATGGCCAGCATCAGGAAGGACATGACGATCTGCATGGTGTAGGTGATAAAGGCGATCATCTCGCCCACCTGCATATTGCCGGCATCGATGGCCTTACCGCCGAACCAGACAATGAGCAGACTGGTGCCGTTCATGATGAGGGTCATAAAGGGCATCATGGCAACCATGGTGCGGTTGGTAAAGAGCTGAGTCTTCATCAGGTCCGTGTTGGCCTGATCAAACCGCTCTTCCTCAAATTTTTCCCGGCTGAAAGCACGGATGGGCATTACGCCGGTCAGAATCTCACGACTGACCAGATTCAGCTTATCCACCAAAGTCTGCATCAGCTTGAATTTGGGCATGGCGACGTTCATCAGGAAAATGATGAGCAGCAGGAGAAGGGCTACGTCCAGAACAATGATCCAGGACAGGCCGGTGTTGCCCTGCATAACGTGCATCACGCCGCCAATGCCAAGGATGGGAGCATAGGCAACCATTCGCAGCAGGATGACGCAGACGAACTGCACCTGCTGGATATCATTGGTGGTGCGGGTAATAAGAGATGCCGTGGAAAACTGCTCGATCTCAGCATTGGAAAAGTGGATGACCGAGGAAAAAGTTTCCCGGCGGAGATCCCGGCCAATGGCGGCGGACACCCGGGAAGCGATCAGGCCCACAGCAATGGCGACAACGACCATCAAAAGGGTCAGCGCAAGCATCTGTCCGCCCACCCGGAAGAGATAGCGCATCTGCACATCATGGGCCACACCCTGAGCTTCGTATTCCAGACTGACCAGCAGAGTTGCCTGAGAAGCCATGTTGGAAAGGGTGGTCTCGTCCAGCTGAGACAGAATTCCATTCAGC
>CALDNF010000177.1 GCA_937917475.1 uncultured Faecalibacterium sp. | reverse complement strand
TGGTCAACGTGAGCGATAATGGCAACATTGCGCAAATCGTTACGAACCATAAAATATAACCTCTCTATTTACAATGGGATCAAAAGTTACGTCATACATTTTCAGTTTATAACAACTGAGGGTGGTTTGTCAAGATTGTATAAAAATATTTTCAAACTTTCGGCATTTTGCTCGAGAAAGGCCGATGGATTTGTTCGACTTGAAAAACCGGAATATGATATAATACAGATGAAAACCCGGCTGCTTCGGCCTGCCCGGAACAAGGCGGCCCGCCCTGCGGAAAGCAGTTGGGAAACAGGGAGGTACGTTCATGAAACTGACATTTTTAGGCGCAAACCATGAAGTCACGGGAAGCTGCACCCTGTTGGAAGCGGCCGGACAACGGTATCTGATCGACTGCGGGATGGAGCAGGGGAAAGATGTATATGAAAACCAGCCCATCCCGGTGGCCCCCGGCGAGATCGACGGTGTGCTGGTTACCCATGCCCATATCGACCATACCGGGATGCTGCCCCTGCTGGCCCGGAACGGTTTCCGGGGAAAAATTTATGCTACCAAGCCCACCACAGAGCTCTGCGGCATCATGCTGCGGGACTCGGCCCATATTCAGGAGTTTGAGGCAGAGTGGAAAAACCGGAAGGGCAAACGTTCCGGTGCAGAGCCAGTGGAGCCCATGTATACGGTTCAGGATGCGGAAGCTGCATTGCAGCTTTTTGTGGGCGTGGATTATGACACCCGGGTGGAGCTGGCTCCGGGCCTTGTCATCCGCTTCATCGATGTGGGGCACCTGCTGGGCTCGTCCAGTATTGAGATCTGGGTCACCGAGAATGGCAGCACCACCAAGCTGGTCTTTTCGGGCGATATCGGCAACCAGAACCAGCCCATCATCAAGGACCCCACCTACCTTGCCGACGCCGACTATGTGGTGATGGAGTCCACCTACGGCGACCGCACCCACGGCCCCCGGCCCGACTATGTGGCAGAGCTGACCAAAATTTTACAGCGCACCTTTGACCGGGGCGGCAATGTGGTCATCCCCAGCTTTGCGGTGGGCCGCACGCAGGAGATGCTCTACTTCATCCGGGAGATCAAGGAAAAGGGTCTGGTCAAGGGCCACGAAAATTTCCCGGTCTATATCGACAGCCCCCTTGCCATAGAGGCAACCCGCATTTTTCAGGATACCGACCCGGATTGTTTTGACGATGATACAAGGGCTTTGCTGGCAAAAGGCATCGATCCCATCCGGTTCCCGGGGCTGAAAGTCAGCGTTACCAGCGAGGAATCCCGGATGATCAACTCGGACCGGGTGCCCAAGGTCATCCTCTCGGCCAGCGGAATGTGCGAGGCAGGCCGCATCCGCCACCATCTCAAGCACAACCTGTGGAGGCCGGAGTGCACCATCCTCTTTGTGGGCTATCAGGCGGTGGGCACGCTGGGCCGCACCCTGATTGAGGGAGCTACCGATGTCAAGCTTTTCGGCGAGACCATTGAGGTGCAGGCAGAGATCTGCCAGCTCACGGGCTTGTCCGGACACGCTGACCGGGATGGCCTGCTGAAATGGATCAACGCCTTTTCGCCCAAGCCCAAGCGGGTGTTCATCGTCCATGGCGAGGACGAGGTGGAGAACATCTTTGCCCAGACCCTGACCGACGAGGGCTTTGCCGCCACGGCCCCCTACAATGGCGAGCAGTGGGCCATCGGTGCCGAGGGAGCGGTCTGCCTGCAGGAAGGTTCCCGTGTCCGGGTCGAGCATCGGCCCAGCGAGGGCGCAAGCCGTGCGGCTACGGTATTCCAGCGGCTGGTCAGCGCAGGCAAGCGGCTGCTGCGGGTCATCGAGCACAACGAGGGCGGAGCCAACAAGGATCTTGCCAAGTTTGCCGACCAGATCAACGCCCTCTGCGACAAGTGGGACCGATGACCGGATTCCATTCCCGGGACTGTGCCGGAAACGCTTGCGCTTTGGGGCAGAACCTATTATAATAGTGCCGACGACTCAAATGCAGGAAAGGAACCGTCGGCTATGGCTATGGAAGTTAAACAGGACACTCGGAGCCGGAATCAGCCGGCCTGCCGCAGGGAAGAACAGCAGCTTCAGCGGCTGCTGCCGGTGCTCCGTGCTGTGGCGGAGCGGGATGACCCGGCAAAGGTTTTTGTGATCGCTATTGATGGCCGTGCAGCTTCGGGCAAATCTACGATGGCGGAACAGCTGAGCAGGATCCTGGATGCAGCGGTAGTGCACACGGATGATTTCTTTCTGCCGCTGGAAATGCGGACGGAAGAGCGGCTCTCCACCCCCGGCGGCAATGTCCATTATGAGAGGTTCCGGGAAGAGGTGCTGCCCCATCTCCGGGAAAATGCCCCCTTTGCCTACCGGAGATTTGAGTGCAGCATCAAGGATTTTCAAGGAAAACGGCAGGTGGATGCGGCACATTTCCGGATCGTGGAGGGTTCCTACAGCCTTCATCCGAAGCTGGGCCGGTATGCAGATCTGACTGTTTTTTCGGAGGTGGACCCCGAAGAACAGATGCGGCGCATCCTTGCACGGAACGGCCCGGAATGGGGCGAAATGTTCCGCACCCGGTGGATCCCACTGGAAGAAACCTATTTTTCTGCCTGCGGCGTCCGGCAGCGTGCTGACCTGCTGGTCTGATAAAAATTACGAAGCATTGGAAGATACACGCCGCCTTCCAATGCTTTTTTAGAGTCAGAGAGGGAAAACGACGATGAAACTGATCCGTACTGAAGATGCAGTGGGGCAGGTGCTCTGCCACGATATCACCCAGATCATCCCCGGCGAGTTCAAGGGGGCACGGTTCCGCAAGGGGCATATCGTGCAGCCGGAGGATATCCCGGTGCTGCTGAGCATCGGCAAGGAAAATCTCTATGTCTGGGAGAAAAAGCCCGGCATCCTTCATGAAGACGAGGCGGCAGCATTGCTGTACAAAGCCGCTGCGGGGAAAAACATCCATGGCACCGAGCCACGGGAGGGCAAAATTGAGCTCATTGCCGACTGCGACGGCCTGCTCAAGATCAACCGGAAGGCTCTGCTGGCGGTCAACCGTACCCCGCAGATGATGATTGCCACGGTACATGGTGACTTGCCGGTAAAAAAAGGGGCCAAACTGGCCGGAACCCGGATCATCCCGCTGGTGATCGAGGAAGAAAAAATGCAGGCCATGCAGGCGGCTGCGGGCCCGGAGCCCATTCTGAACGTCCTGCCCTTTCACAAAAAGCCCTTTGCAGTCATCACCACCGGCAGCGAGGTGTTCAAAGGCCGCATTGAGGATCGGTTCACCCCGATCCTTGTGGGCAAGCTGGCGGAGTATGGCTGTGAGATGACCTTCCATAAAGTCTGCGATGACGACCCGGCGGGGATCACCGCTGCTATTCTGGAAGCCAAAGCGGCAGGCTGTGAGCTGATCTTCACCACTGGCGGCATGAGCGTGGATCCCGATGACCGCACCCCCCTTGCCATCCGGAACACCGGAGCTGAGATCATCACCTATGGCGCACCGGTTCTGCCCGGGGCCATGTTCCTGCTCAGCGATCTGGATGGTGTACCGGTCTGCGGCCTGCCGGGCTGTGTGATGTACGCCAAACGGACTATTTTTGACCTGCTGCTGCCCCGGCTGCTGGCAGAGGATCCCATCACGGCAGAGGAAATTGCGGCCCTCGGCGAGGGCGGGCTCTGTCTGGGCTGCGCCGACTGCCGCTGGCCGAACTGCGGATTTGGAGCGTGATGCCCTCTCAGTCACAGGCCGGACAAGTCTGAGCGCATAACGAGAACAGGTGGGCCCTGCGGTGAAGGGCAGATGGAGAAAATGATGAACAATAGATTGAGCCATTTCGATGAGAGAGGCAACGCCGTGATGGTGGATGTGAGCGGCAAGCCCGTCACAGCCCGGGAAGCAGTGGCCTGCGGAGCCATTGCCATGAACGCCGAAGCATTTGCCGCTGTCCGGGACGGCACCGCAAAAAAAGGCGATGTGCTGGGGGTGGCCCGCATTGCCGGCATTATGGCCACCAAGCGGACCAGTGAGCTGATCCCTCTTTGCCATCCGCTGCCCCTGTGCAAGGTGAGCGTGGATTTTGCGCTGGACGAAGAAAAACTAGCGGTGAACGCCCGGTGTACCGTCAAGACTACCGGAGTCACCGGGGTGGAGATGGAGGCGTTGACCGGCGTATCCACCGCTCTGCTGACCATCTACGATATGTGTAAGGCAGTGGATAAGGGAATGGAACTTTCCGGCATCCATCTGGAAGAAAAGACCGGCGGAAAAAGCGGCCATTACGTCCGGGCGGAGGGCGGCTATGTTTGACCGCTGCGGCCGTGATATCCGCTATCTCCGGCTTTCGGTCACCGACCGCTGCAACCTGCGCTGCCGGTACTGTATGCCGGAAGGTGTGGAAAAGTGTGATCATGAGGAAATTCTGACCTATGAAGAATTCCTGCGACTCGCGGCACTTTTTGCCCGCTGCGGCGTGGATACGGTGCGGATCACCGGCGGGGAACCGCTGGTTCGCCGTGGAGTGGAACAGCTGGTGGCAGGGCTCAAGGCAACGCCGGGTATCCGCCATGTAGCTCTGACCACCAACGGCGTGCTGCTGGCGCAGCAGCTTCCCGCTTTGCTGGACGCCGGGTTGGACAGCGTGAATCTGAGCCTTGATAGCCTTTCGCCGGAACGATTCCGGGCCATCACCGGACGGGACGAGTTCGAAACCGTTCTGCAGGGGCTGGACGCTGCCCTTGCCGGCGGCATCCCGGTCAAACTGAATTGTGTGCCGCAGGCTGGCGTCAACGAAGCAGACCTTGAATCGCTGGCGGCACTGGCACAGGAACAGCCGCTGGCCGTCCGATTCATTGAGATGATGCCCATCGGCTTTGGAGCAGCTCTGCCCTGCCTGTCCGGGCCGGAGGTGCTGGCCCGGCTTCGTGCCCGCTGGCCGGAGCTGACGGCCTTGCCGGAAGAAAAAAACGCTCCCTGCGCTTTGGGTCCGGCGGTCTATTATACGGTCCCGGGCTGGAAGGGCCGGGTGGGCATCATTGCGGCGGTGCATGGAAAATTCTGTGCCGGCTGCAACCGGGTGCGGCTGACCAGTCAGGGCTTTCTGCGGCCCTGCCTTGCCAGCGAGATGGGCATCGACCTGCGCACCCCCCTGCGGAGCGGGGCATCGGAGGAAGAGCTGCTGGCCCTTGTCCGGGCCGGGATTCTGGCAAAGCCCCGGGAGCATCATTTTGGAGAAAGCGGTCTCCCCGCCACACGGGGGATGTACCGGATCGGAGGATAAAAGTATGGGAAAGCTGCTGGCTATCTGCACCAGCCCCAAGCGGGGAACCGTCAAGACCCCGGTGCCCTCGGCACGGCTGACCGTGGAGTGGGGAATCGAGACCGATGCCCACGGCGGAAACTGGCACCGGCAGGTCAGTCTGCTGAGTGCGGAGAAGATCGAAGAGTTCCGCAAAAAAGTCTGGGTGGACTATGGTGCCTTTGGCGAAAATCTTGTGGTGGAGGGCTTTGATTTCCGGAATCTGCCGGTCACCAGCCGGTTTTCCATCGGAGATGTGATTTTGGAGATGACTCAGATCGGCAAAGAATGCCACAACGACTGCGTGATCAAGCAGCAGACCGGTCAGTGCATCATGCCCCGGGAGGGCGTGTTTGCCCGGGTCATCCGGGGCGGTGAGATCCATGTGGGGGATGAAGTGATCCTTCTGCCCCCATTGGAAAATGCCCCGCTCCGGGCGGCGGTCATCACCCTGTCCGACAAGGGAGCTAAGGGAGAGCGGGAGGATAAAAGCGGCCCGCTGGCGGCAGAGATGCTTGCTGCTGCCGGGTATAAAGTGGAAGAGACCCTTCTTCTGCCCGACGGCGTGGAAGCTCTGAAAGCTCAGCTCATCCGGCTGGCCGACGGCCGTCAGCTCAATCTGATCCTCACCACCGGCGGCACCGGTTTTTCGCCCCGGGACCTGACCCCGGAAGCTACACTGGCAGTGGCAGACCGGAACGCCCCCGGCATTGCAGAAGCCATCCGATACCACAGCCTGAGCATCACTCCCCGGGGAATGCTCAGCCGGGGGGCCAGCGTTCTGCGGGGCAAGACCCTTATTGTCAACCTGCCCGGCAGCCCCAAAGCAGTCCGGGAAGATCTGGAATACATTCTGCCCAGCCTTGCCCACGGCGTAAAGATCGCCGCAGGACTTGACGGCGAATGTGCCCTGAAGTGAAGTGTTTTTTGTTCGGTGGGCGGCACCATTTTTGTACCGTGGAAAGTATATTTTAGACAGGAGAACCAACCATGAACAAAAAAATCGACCGTCGCAGCTTTCTCAGGGCTTCCGGCCTTGCCGGTGCTGCGCTGGCCCTGACCGCCTGCGGCGGTTCCGCAGGCTCTGCATCTTCTGCGGCGTCCTCCGGAGCTGCCGGAGAGAGCGTGGAGCTGATCGTTTTTGCTGCCGCTTCCCTCACCGAGACCCTGAACGCCATCGCCGAGACCTACTCGGCTGAGCATCCCGGCGTAACGTTCCGGTTCAATTTTGACTCTTCCGGCACCCTCAAGACCCAGATTCAGGAGGG
>CALDNF010000176.1 GCA_937917475.1 uncultured Faecalibacterium sp. | reverse complement strand
CATCTTTCTTGTCTGTCTGCTTCCCACCGGTATGGTGTCGCTGGGCAGCATCACAATGGCGGCATCCTATCCGGTGCTGACTCTCATCTATGGCCTGCTCAAGGGCTTTGCCATGGGTGATCTCATCGTCTGCGTGGTGGGTGCCGCCATCATGGGCGGTATGGTCATCTGGATGCACCGGGCCAATATCCAACGCATCCGTGAGGGCAAGGAATACCGCTTCGGCTCCAAGCATAAGCAGTAATCAGAAACAACAGCGCACCCTTCGGGCAGAAACTGCCTGTGGGGTGCGCTGTTTTGCGTGGAGCGGGGAGTACCCGGGCGATGTGCCTGCAGCATTCAGCCTATCAGAAAAACTTTGCGAAAAAGGTTGACAAAATGGAAACGGGCTGGTATAATAATTCACGTTGCAGGACACAGAACAAAATATGTGGGGGATTAGCTCAGCTGGGAGAGCGCTTGCATGGCATGCAAGAGGTCAGCGGTTCGATCCCGCTATTCTCCACCAATGAAGAGCAAGACGAACATGATGATCTACACGGTAGACGGGTTGTTCGTCTTGTTTTGTTCTATGCCGGTTTTGGTGAAGCACAGATAATATAATAAGAAAAGGCTGCCGTGCATTACCCGCACAGCAGCCTTTTCTTTAACCTCTTACCACGGCATTATAGATGATCTCTAAAAATTGCACTGCGCTCGGGCGGTCATCCAGTGGGTAGCCTGCCAACTGTTGAACGCCTTCGGGGTTGAGCGCCCAGGCTTTTTCTGCAGCACGCCTGACTGCGCTTTGAATAGCAGACCACTTGCAGTGCCGTTGTTCTGCAATAGGCATATAAATTTCCTTTTGTACAGCTTCCAGCCGGTCTTCCTGCTCACAAATCAAAACGATACACTCGCAAAAGGGACGATAGAATTTTGAAGAGCGGGTGAGCCCTAAGGGGCGCAGGATATCGTCGAGTTGGGCGGAGAGTTCCGGAATTTTTACATCAAGCATATTTTGCACGTCCTTTCCATCCAACTCTAACCGAAATGTGTCATAAATCACAAAAAGCGTCGGAATATGCCGAAATAAGCCAAAAAGAAAAGGGCCGCAGCCTTGAGGAACATTTCCCAGGACTGCGGCCCTTTGTGACTTATTCGTGTTCAGTCTCTTCCGCTTTCTGCTTAAGCACATCCACGGCCTTGGTCAGTGCCGCCGGGATGGGGATACCCATCAGACCCGCATTCTCAATGATGCTGATGGTCTCGTTGCACACAAAGGCGATCACCACCGTGTCCCGGATGAAGCTCGACCCGATGACGGCATCCAACCGGCAGGCCACCAGTACCACCAGCAGGCTCACACCCTTGCGGCACAAGCCTTTCCAGCCTGCCCGGCTTTCGAGGGCTCCGGTCTTGGTCTTGGGGCTGGTATGGAACACGCCCGCCACGATCAGGCCGGTGATGTAATCCACGGCCATGAAGATCACCAGCGTCTGCAAAGCGGTGTCCCAGCCGCCCAGCAGGCTGGCAATGGCCCCGCCTACAATGCCGATGGCCGCACAGATCTCATTTTTCATTGTCATGCTCCCTTCACTTTCGTCAATCCGGCCCGCTGGATGATGCCCGCATAGTCCTTGTATGCCACGCTCAGGTCAACGCCCTTGGCAATACCGGGCACCTTGCCGTCTTTGGTGTACTGCCACATGCCGAAGTTCCAGCCTGGCGTGGGCTTCTTGGTTCGGTAGGCCGCCAGCCAGACATCATAAGCCTTGAGGGCCGCACCGCCCATATAGAGGTTGGTCTGGCCGAAATACAGGCCGGTGTAGAGCATAGCGTACACGCCCCAGCTCTCCACGGTGCTCAGGCAGTATGCCACAAGATCGGTCAATGCCGACTT
>CALDNF010000175.1 GCA_937917475.1 uncultured Faecalibacterium sp. | reverse complement strand
ATGGCCCGGGAGCTGTTTGCAACGGCCATCCTGCCTGCCGGTGCGGCACTGCCCACCAATAAGGCAGAGCTTGCCGCCCTGCTCTGGAAGCAGGCAGAACAGCCCGCAGTTGAGACTCCCGCCGCTTTTGCTGACATTGCGGACGCTGACACCCAGTCTGCCGCACAGTGGGCGGTTGCCAACGGCCTGATGTCCGCCGAAGGAGACGGCACCTTTGCCCCCGAAAAGTCTGTGAGCCTGATGGAAGTTTATCGGGCCCTCAAGGCTGAGAAGGCGTTGACGAAGTGACAGCGTTTAAAACTTAACAGCTGCTTTGTACAACCTCTCCGTCAATGCTTCGCATTGCCACCTCTCCTAGTAGGAGAGGCCTTGGCAGACCGTAAAGCTTGCCCTCTTCGCCAGAGGCTCCCCTACCAGGGGAGCTGTCGAGCATAAGCGAGACTGAGAGGTTGGACGAAGGATCACCACCCCCAAGCCATTTTCAGCCTCACACCCTGAATAGCAGAAGGCCCCGCAGGTTTCGCAACCCTGCGGGGCTTTCTGCTGTTTGCTGAGAGGGCTATTTGACATTTTCTCCAAAAGCTTTACAATATTCTCAGCACACGCAATATGACATGAGGAGGACCATCATGATTTTTTCCCTCAAGACCCTCTCCTTTGAGCTGGGGCCGCTTCTGCTGGAAGGCTGGGCCGCATTGGGCGCACGGTTCATCCTTGCGCTGATTCCCCTTGCCCTTGGTTTTGCTGCCCGCTTCTGGCTGCACAAGACCCTATTCCCCCGCCTGCTGGAACGCAGCTGGCGTTTTTCGGCCACACCTACCCTGCTGCGCAGTCTGGAGAAACCCATTGAGCAGGCAGCGTCTTACACCGGCCTGTATCTGGCCCTGCACAGCCTTCCGTGGGGCGGCATTGCCGCAGGCTTGCCCAGAGTTTTGACCATCATTTATCAGATCTCCGTTATTTTCTGCATTGGCGAAGGCTTCTACCATGCTTCAGAGCTCACCGGCCTGCTCTTGGCCTCCTGCGGGGAGGAAGTGCGGAACAACCGCACCCTGAAGGCTCTGCTGGACAAGATCTACAAAGTGGTGGTGGTCGTGCTTACCGGCGCAAGCATCGCACAGACCTCCGGCCTGCCCATCGGCAGCGTGGTGGCCAGTGCCGGTCTTGTCGGCCTGACCATCTCCCTTGCTGCACAGGACGTTGCCAAGAACTTTTTCAGCGGCGTGGTCATCATTCTGGACCGGCCCTTCTCGGTGGGCGACTGGATCAAAGTCGGCGATGTAGAGGGCGAAGTTGTGGACATCAACTTCCGCTCCACCAAGGTCCGTGCGATGGACAAATCCCTCTACATCCTCACCAACAGCACCATCAGCAGTGCCACCATCAATAATATCACCTTGCGGGATCGGCGGCTCTACCGCTTTACGCTGGGTGTCACTTACGACACCACCCGCCCCAAGCTGGAACAGCTGATGGCCGACCTGACCGAGATGCTCCGCCAAAGCCCCCACACCTACGCCGACACCGCCTTTGTCAAACTGGCCGGTTTCGGGGATTCCAGCATCAATCTGATGGTCTCGGCCTATGTCCGCACCAACCGCTATGATACTTATATGCAGATGCAGAACGACCTGAACCTCTCGGTCATGGATGTGATGCAGAAGGACGGTGTGGAATTCGCCTTCCCTTCCACCACCGTTTACCTCGCAAAATAACTCAGAGTGCCACATCCAGAGCCATCATCAGGGCAAACCCGGCCACAATGCTGATGACTCCGGCGGATTCGTCCGGCTCCACCGCTTCGGGGATCATTTCGGCTGCTGTCACGCATACCATGCATCCGGCGGCAAGGCTCATGAGCCAGGGCAGAACAGCCCCCACCCACTCCGCCAGCAGCAGAGCCGCCAGTGCTCCCACCGGTTCGATCAGACCGGAAGCCGCCCCCACGCCAAAGGCTTTCCACCGGCTCTGCCCGGTCTGCACCAGCGGCAGGCTGACGGCAGCACCTTCCGGAATGTTCTGCAAGCCGATGCCCAAAGCCAAAGCCAGCGCACCGCTCACCGCATCCGGCTCCCCCCTGAGGGCCAGTGCTGCGGCAAGACCCACCACCATTCCCTCCGGCAGGTTATGCAGTGTGACGGCCAGCACGATGCGCCCATTCCGCCCGAGGGAGCTTTCCCGGTTTCCCTCTCCCGAGGAAGCCAGCAGCCGGGCAGAAGCCGCTTCCAGCCGGAGAAGCCCCGCTGCCCCCAGCACCAGTCCCAGAGCGGGCGGCATCCAGCCGGGCAGCGGTCCGGCTTCAGCCCGCTCAATGGCCGGGAGGAGCAGGCTCCAGACGCTTGCCGCCAGCATGATGCCCGCCGCACAGCCGCAGAGCATCCGCCGGGTGCGGGGCTCTGCGGTCTGCCGCAGCAAAAACACACCCGCCGCCCCCAAGGCCGTACAAAATGCCGGCAGGAGCAGCAGCCCGAACACAAAAAAGATCGAGTTCAAAACACATTCCCCCTTTCTGCCGGTGTATGCATCGGCCCGGAAAAGGGTGCGTACCACACAAAAGGACCCGCCGCCCAAACGACAGCGAGTCCTTCTTTTTATGCAGTCCTATGCATTTTTACGCATCGAGGATGGTTTCGATCTGGGCAAGGTCGGCGGCAAAGCGGATGCCCTGCTGACGTTCCGGGGTGGAAAGCCCCAGCTCAATCATGTGGGCCAGCAGCTGCCGGAGCCCGGCATAGTAGCCGTCCAGATCATAGAGGATGCAGGGCGCATCCAGATGCCCCAGCGAAACTTTGGACATCACCTCAGCGATCTCTTCCAGCGTGCCGGTGCCGCCGGGAAAGGCAATGAACGCCTCGCCCAGCTCGATCATCTTGTTTTTTCGTTCCGTCATGTCCTCGGTCACGATCAGGTCGGTGAGTTCATCGTATTGCAGTTCTTCCTCCACAAAAAATCTCGGTTCCACGCCGATGGCCTTTCCTCCGGCATGGAGCACACTTTCGGCCATTTCTCCCATCAGGCCGCACTTGGAGCCGCCGTAGATCAGGGTATGGCCGTTTTCACCGATCCACTGTCCCAGCTCCCGGACGGCGGACTTTAATTTGGGATCGTTGCCGGGGTTTGCCCCCAGATAGACCGTAATGTTCATAGGTATTCTCTCCTCTTACTTCGCCCAGGTCACTTCTTCGTTTCCCGTATAATCAAACTTGCCGTCGTTCTTTTCTTCTAGAGCTTTGATCATATGGTAAGTATACTCGTTATAGGGGGTGGGGATGCCAAGCTCCTGCCCCATCCGGATGAGAGCCCCTGAAAACATATCGATCTCGGTGTGACGGTGGGCATCCAGATCCTGTAAGGTAGAATACCGGGCCGTCGGCGGCACGGCACTGCCCCGGCCTGCGGCGGCATCGGCAATGGCCATATCGATGCCCTTGGCTTTTGCAATGGCTTCCAATTCCCGGCGCAGGCCGTCGCTGATGGCTTTCATATGTTCGCTGTCCCGGTAGCAGCCCACACCGGCTCCCAGAATGGCCTGCGGCAGGTTGTTGCAGACGTTGAGCCGGAACTTGCTCCAGATCTCTTCCCGGATGTGTTCAGTGCTGCGGTAATGGATGCCGGTGTTCCGGAACAGTTCTTCCACCGCCTGTACACGCTGGCTGGGATACGGTCCCTCTTTTTCGCCAAAAATAATCCCCACCGTAGTTTCGGGGTCAAACCAGCAGCCATCCTCCCTGCGCTGGGATGCCACTTTGATCAGAGAATAAAGCAAGTGCTCCTGCCCCACGGCGGCGGCGATTTTTTCCTCGCTGTCCACACCGTTCATCAGGCTCATGACCATGGTGTTTTCGCCCACTACAGTCCGGATGGTTTCCATAGCTCCGGGCAGTGCACCGTATTTCAGGCAGACCACCAGCAGGTCCACGCCCTGCGCTTCCTGCGGCGTCCAGACCGCCGGATGATATACTTCGCCGTTGATGGCGCAGCCCTTTTCTTTCAGCCGCTCGGCACGAGCTCCCTCTGCTACTACGCCCAGATGAAGCCCTTCCTTACCGGACAGGCCCCAGATGACATAGGAACCGACAGCCCCGGCTCCCAGAATTGCAACCGAATTGATCTTCACGTTATAAACTCTCCCTTATTTTATGATCTGCATTGCTCCGGCTTCCCGCAGCTGAAGCAGATAGCAGCTGCCCGGGCCGAACACAGCCTCTATGGCACTGCGGTAACGCTCCACCCGATTTCCCGGAACAAAGGCCTGAATGGTGCCCGCAAAGCCGCCGCCCTGCATCCGCCAGCCTCCGCTGTCCCCCAAAATGCTCTCGCTGAGGGCCAGAGCCACTGCAAGGGCCTGATGTCCCGGGTCGTTCCCGCAGGAGACATTCTGACAGTAGGCAAAGGACGAGCGGCCATTTTCCCGCAGCAACCGCAGAAACTCGGCAAAGTCCCCCGTCAGCAGGGCGTTGCGCTGGGCCAGAGCCCGGGCATTTTCCTCAAAGAAGTGGATGGCCCGCAGCACCGCACGGTCGCCGCAGCTTTTTCGCAGCCGGGGCAGAGCCGCCCAGAACTCCGGCTCCGGGACCTCGCCCATCACCCGATGCCCCAACTGTGCTGCCACGGCTTCCATCTCCTGCCGGATGGCGGCAAACTCCCCGGTCAGCTCACTGTGACTGCCCCGGGTATCGGTGACGCAGAGGGTCATTCCCTCCGGGAGAAGACCGTCCGCATGGATCTTTTCGATCTTCGGCTGGGCCGGGTCAGCGAAATCCGCAAAAATCACCCCGCCTACTGCACTGGTCAATTGGTCCAGCAGCCCGCTGGGTTTGCCAAAATAGGTATTTTCCGCATACTGGCAGATCTTCGCCAGCTCCGGCCCCGAAAATCCGCAGTGGAACTCCTCATTGAGGATGACCGCCATCCCCATTTCAAAGGCGGCAGAGCTGGACAGCCCCGACCCCCGCAGCACATCGCTGGCGGTGTAGGCGTCAAAGCCGCCCACCTCCCGGCCCCGGGCACGAAAGCCCTCAGCGATGCCCCGGATAAGGCTGGCTGAGTGGGTGCTTTCCCCCTGCTGCGGCTCCGCTTCGGTGATGTCGATGACGTCCAGCTTGTTGAATCCCCGGGATTTGACCCGGATAAAACCGTCGTCACTGGGCGATGCCACGGCGATCAGGTCCAGCATCACCGCCGCACCAAGTCCATAGCCGTGCTGGTGGTCTGTATGATTGCCGCCCAGCTCCGCCCGGCCCGGTGCCGAGTAGATCCGCACCTGCCGCCCCGGCCCAAAATAAAGCTCAAACTGCTCCAAAGCTGCGGCGTATCGCTGCCGCTGACGTGTCAGAGCCACCGCATCATCCCCATACAGCAGACGCAGCCGTTCATCCCACGCCCCTGCCAAGATCTCTTCCCGGAGCTTTGCACTGGTTGCCATCGTGTTCCCTCCCCCATATTCATCCCAAACAGGCCTTCCCGGGACACGGCTGCCCGGGTTTGATACAACTATTGTAATGCAGGCGGCGGCATTTTTCAATTTAAACTGTCAAAAATCGAAACTTTTGTTGCCTGAAACAAAGAATAAGATGTACTTTTGTTGAATTTGCAAAGGCTCTTGTGGTATACTGGCCTTATGGATCTGACAGACAGGAGGAAACCATCATGGCGGACGTATACAAACAGTCCTTCAAACAGGGCGATACCGGCAACATCGAGCTTTCCATCTTCAACTGCGGTCTCGAACGCTGCGCCCCCGGCAAGACTTGGGGCCCCGGCATCCGGGATCATTACCTTATCCATCTGGTCGTATCCGGAAAAGGCATCTTTGAGGTGGGAGGCAAGACCTTTGAGGTAGAATCCGGCGACCTGTTCTTTGCCAAACCCAGCCAGCTCATCCGCTATACTGCCGACGAGCAGCAGCCTTGGGAGTACAGCTGGGTAGGCTTTAACGGAGCCTGCGCCAACAAGCTTGCCGCACAGCTTCCCTTTACCGATGATGCTCCGGTTCACCACACCAAAGATCCCGAGGGGATGCGGGCCGCTCTGAACCGGATCTATTCTTCCCGGGGGCTCCAGCCCCAGGACGAAGCTTCCATGGTGGGATATCTCTACCTCTTTATTGCCGCCCTCATGCGGGAAAACAACGAAGCTCACCCTCATAACGTCTCCTCTTCCAGTCAATATGTTCTCAATGCCATCAAGTATATTCAGTTCAATTATTCCCACGATATTTCCATCGATGACGTTGCCAAAAGCGTGGGCGTATCCCGCAGCCATCTTTACCGGGTGTTCATGCTCAATGTGGGTCAGAGCCCCATTGACTATCTGACCGAATACCGCATCAACGAAGCCTGCAAGCTGCTGCGGGCGGGCAACCTGTCCATTGCCGAAGTTGCCATCTCGGTAGGCTTCTTTGACCAGTTCTATTTTTCCCGGGTCTTCAAGCGGGCCAAGGGATGCCCCCCCAGCAAGTATGCCGCTTTGCAGCCTGTCCCGGACGAAACATAAGGAGAACCATCACCCATGCCCCTGAAGAAAAATCAGCTTCTCACTTTAACCATCGAGTGTCTTTCCAACGACGGCAGCGGCGTTGCCCACTCGGAGGACGGCGAGGCCGTCTTTGTGCCCGGCACTGCCCCCGGCGACGAAGCCCGGGTGCGGATCGTCAAGGACTGCGGCCGGTACGCTTTTGGCATTTTAGATGCACTTTTGACGCCTTCTCCCGATCGCATCCCCACCGACTGCCCAGCCGCCGGGCCCTGCGGCGGATGCAGCCTGCGGCATCTGCGGTACCAAGCTGAGCTTGCCGCAAAACAGGGAAACGTCACCGACGCCTTCCGCCGGATCGGTGGGTTGGATGTGCCGGTACTTCCGGCTCTTCCCTCCCCCGAAGTAGACCGTTACCGCAATAAGGTACAGTTCCCAGTAGGCCGGGACAAAAACGGTGCCCCCTGCATCGGCTTTTACGCCGGGCGCACGCACCGGATCGTCCCCTGTCCTGACTGCAAACTTCAGCCTTCTGTTCTGAACGAGATCGGCAACGCACTCTGTGCTTTCTTTGCCTCCCACGGCATCCAGCCCTACGACGAAGAAAGCCGGAAGGGCCTTGTCCGCCATATCTTCCTTCGCCGGGGCGTCCACAGCGGACAGATCATGGTCTGTCTGGTCTGCACCCGGCCGAAGCTCCCTCATGCCGAAGAGCTCTGCATCCAGCTGCGGGAGCAGTTTGCAGACATTGCCACCATCCTGCTGAACGTCAACGCCAAAAACACCAATGTCATCCTTGGCTCCGAGACGCATACCCTGTATGGTCCCGGCTACATTGAGGACACTTTGAAGGGTGTTCCGGTCCGGCCTGGGCCTCTGTCTTTCTATCAGGTCAACACACTGGCCGCTGAGCAGCTGTATAGCATCGCTGCCGAATATGCCCAGCTCACCCCGGATGACCTGCTGTTGGACCTCTACTGCGGCATGGGCACCATCGGCCTGTCCATGGCCGGCTCCTGCCGGGAGCTTATCGGAGTCGAGATCGTGTCCGAGGCCATCGACAGTGCCAAGGCCAACGCCGCCCGGATGGGGGATGCCATCGCCGCCAAGAGCCGCTTCTTCTGCGCCGATGCCGGTGAGGCCGCCACTCGTCTTGCCGCCGAAGGCCTTCACCCTGATGTCATCATCCTCGACCCGCCCCGCAAGGGCTGCGACGAGCCCACCCTTTCTGCCGTGGTCCGGATGTCCCCCCGTCGTGTGGTCTATGTCAGCTGCAACCCCTCCACCGCCGCCCGGGACTCTGCCTGGCTCGAACAGCATGGCTACCATTCAGAAAAAGTACAGCCCGTGGATCTTTTCCCGAGGACGAAGCATGTGGAATGTGTAATTGCACTTTCCAAGGGCGAAATCTGAAAACGCAAGGCACAGTTCGTCAGAACTTTATGTTCTCTGCGAACTGTTTTTTATTTTCCACTTTCACAAATCGTTTTCTCTACTTGCTCTTCTTGATTTTAACACATTCGGATGCTATCCTATTTCTATAAAGATCTCCGAAGGGCAGGTGTTTTCATGTACAATCATCAGTTGGAAACCTTCATCCGTGTGGCGGATGCGGGCAGCTTCAACAAAGCGGCAGAGGAAAGCTATATCACGCCAACGGCTATCATCAAACAGATCAACCTGCTGGAAGATTCCCTCGGTGTCAAACTGTTTGAACGCACCCGCCGGGGACTGACGCTGACCAAAGCAGGCCGTTCCATGTATCAGGATGCCAAGTACATCATTCAATACTGCCACGATTCTGTGATTCGTGCCCGGAACGCAATGCAGGAGGATTCCAACATCATCCGCATTGGTTCCTCGCCCATGACTCCTGCTCAGCTTCTGATGGAGTTATGGTCAAAAGTGCAGATCATCTGCCCGGACATCAAGTTCCAGATCGTGCCCTTTGAAAACACCCCGGAAAATGCACGGGAGATTCTGGCGAATCTCGGCACGAACATTGATGTAGTAGGCGGCATCTTTGATGAAACCATGCTGAATCTGCGCAAGTGTGCCGGTCTGGAACTGACGTTTGGGACTTTTTTACTGTGCAGTATCCATTCATCACCGGCTGGCAGCAAAAGACCGTTTGCAAATTACAGACCTTTACGGAGAGAATTTGTTGTTGATGCACCGGGGTTGGAGCCATTATGTCGATGAACTCCGGGATGATTTATGGCAGCACCACCCACAAATCAAAATTGTGGATTTTGAATTTTACAGCATGGACATCTTTAACCG
>CALDNF010000174.1 GCA_937917475.1 uncultured Faecalibacterium sp. | reverse complement strand
CAGAACGGGGATGAAGCTCTTGCCGGACAGGCCGAACTTGCGGAAGATACGGTCCATAATGAAGGCGACACGGGACATATAGCCCACATCCTCCAGAATGGACAGCAGGAAGAACAGGACCAGCATCTGAGGAACGAAGCCCAGAACTGCACCGACACCGGCGACGATGCCGTCCATGATCAGGCCGTACAGCCAGCCTGCCACGCCGATGCTCTCCAGGAAGCCGCCCAGTGCATTGGGAACGATCTCACCGAACAGAACATCGTTGGTCCAGTCGGTTGCAAAAGTACCGATTGCCCAGCCGCCGTCTGCAATGGAGGTGCCCATGGACAGGGAGTACATCAGGTACATGACCACTGCAAAGATGGGCAGAGCCAGAATACGGTTGGTCACGATCTGGTCCACCTTATCGGAGACGGTCAGGTGCTCCACACGGGCCTTCTTCTTGACGGCCTTGGAGACCACGGTGTTGATGTAGGCATAACGCTGGTTGGTGATGATGCTCTCGGCATCGTCGTCCATCTCAGTCTCGCAGTCCTTGACGTGAGCGTCGATGTGATCCAGCAGATCCTTGCTCAGATTGAGCTCAGCCTGAACCTTGTCGTCCCGCTCGAACAGCTTGACGGCATACCAGCGCAGGAAGCGGTCATCCACCTTGCCCTGAATGGACTCTTCAATGTGGGCGATGGCGTGCTCAACGCTGCCGGTAAAGACGTGGGGCAGCTCGCCGGTCTTGCCAGCCTTGGCAGCGGCAACAGCCAACTGAGCAGCCTTCTCGCTGCCTTCGTTCTTCAGTGCGCTGATCTCGACTGCCTGACAGCCCAGCTCGGCACTCAGCTTCTTCAGGTCGATCTTGTCGCCGTTCTTGCGGACCAGATCGATCATGTTGACAGCCATAACCACCGGGATGCCCAGCTCGATCAGCTGGGTGGTCAGGTAGAGGTTACGCTCGATGTTGGTGCCATCGATGATGTTCAGGATGGCGTCGGGCTTCTCGTTTACCAGATAGCTGCGGGCGACGACCTCTTCCAGAGTGTAGGGAGACAGGGAGTAGATGCCGGGCAGGTCCTGAATGATGACATCCTTTTCGCCCTTCAGCTTGCCTTCCTTTTTCTCGACGGTAACGCCGGGCCAGTTGCCAACGTACTGGTTAGAGCCGGTCAGTGCATTGAACAGGGTCGTTTTACCGCAGTTCGGGTTGCCGGCCAGTGCAATTTTAATACTCATTGCGTGTCCTTTCCTCTCTTTGGAATCAAACCACTTCGATCATTTCGGCGTCGGCCTTGCGCACGCTCAGCTCGTAGTTGCGCACGGTCAGCTCCATGGGGTCGCCCAGCGGGGCGACCTTGCGGACATAGATCTCAACGCCCTTGGTGATGCCCATATCCATGATACGGCGTTTCACCGGGCCTTCACCGTGCAGACGAGCCACCGTAGCGGTCTCGCCAACCTTGACGTCTTTCAGAGTCTTCATTGAAAATCCTCCTCTACTTGTCTATACTATCGGAACGGCCTTCGGTTCACCGGCCGCCCTCAAACAGCGTTTCCGCTGTTCAGCCGATCATAATCCGGTTCGCCATAGTCTTGTCCAGAGCGATCCGGCTTTCCTTGACCTGCAGGATCAGGTTTCCTGCGATCTCGTTGACAACAGTCACTTCACTGCCGACCACAAATCCCAGCTCTGCCAGATGCTGGCGGATCTCATCCTTGCCGGTGATTTTGCCGATCGTGACGGTTTCGCCCGCCTTCGCCATTGTTAAAGGCATCATTGCTATTCCTCTCCCTTATCAAAATCTCGTTCAAGGTTTGCATGACAGTTAGTCAATAACGACTAACATCAGCGTGGATAGTTTATACTTACTAACCTTGTTTGTCAATAGTTTTTTCATAATTTAAAGTTAGTTCGTAGAAACAAACAGAATTTCAGGACAAAAGTCAAACGAAATTTAGACAGTTCCGACAAACTTACTTTGCCGCAAATTTACCCGGAAACCGGCCTGCCCTCCGGAAATGGTCAAAAGCCATAATAATGACACAGCCGCCCGGTGCAGTGGTCATGCTGTACCGGGCGGCCGCGTGTCAAAAGGAGGATTTCTCCCCACCGCCCATGGAGGTGAACGGTGGGTGCCAGGATAAAAAGAGAGTATTTGAAGTGAATGTCAAATTTAAGCCGCCACGGCAAGGCGGGAAATGGGGGTTCCGCTGTGGAACAGCCGGAGATAGACCGCAGTGCACTTGTTCAGCTGAGCAAAGTGCCGCTGCGCAGCGGCAGGGTCGCCATAGGCTTTCCAGCAGCCGCAGCAGGTAAAGTTGCGGCCCTGATTTTCAATAAAGCCCACCACATCGGCGAGGGGATACCCCAGAAAAACGCCGATCTCATGGGGAAACTCTGCCGCACAGCAGAGCCGCCGGGAGAGCTGCCGGAGTAATGTGCCGTAATTCTCCGGGAGCTGGGGGAGGGAATAGCCCTCCTGCGCCAGAAAACTGCGCACGGCGGGTTCAGCCAGCAGGGCCGACAGCCGGGACTCCCGGTAGACGTAGATCAGATACTGCCGGGTGCGGACGCAGCCCTTGAGCACCTGAACTCTGAGACCCTTGCCGGAAAGCTGGGCGTTCCAGTTCCGGACCCGCTTGGCAAGATCGGAGCTGTCCCGGGTCTCGTAGCGGAACAGCCCGGCGGGCTTGAGCCCTGCCAGCACAGGGGAGCACTGCTCGATCATGACGGTCTCAAAATTGCGCTCCATGGCCGGTGCCCTCCTGTTGGTGATTTTATGGTTAGATATTGCTAACCTAAGCCGTGAAAAGGAAGCGGTATCCGGAACACTTTGAAAACAGAAGGTTCTGACCGCCGCGTATTGGTTAGTTGTTTCTAACGTGACTGTATCTTACCATAACTTCGCCCGGTTGTCAACAGGTTTTTGAAAAATAGCCCGGCAAACAAACAGAACACCCCCCACGGCTTGCGGGGCCGCAGGGGGTGTTCTGCTCTTTGGAGTATGTTGAAAGAAAGTGAGGATGGCGTTATTTATTGGCCTTCTGCCATGCCTTCTCGGCCTTGAAAGCCTTATAGACTTCCAGCGGGCCTA
>CALDNF010000173.1 GCA_937917475.1 uncultured Faecalibacterium sp. | reverse complement strand
ATAAACCACACGCACCTCAAACGTGCGCGTCTGCCAGTTCCGCCACCCTCGCATATTCTGTTGTTGCTGTCCTCCGGTTCCTGAGGTCTGAAACCGTATTGCGGACTGCTCAAGTATATTATCATATTACCCTTTGAAAGTCAAGCGTTTTCATAGATTTTTTTGCCATTCATATCCTTTAGGAAGAGCTGTTTGAAAGAAATGACCTATAAAGGAGGTTTTTCTCATGCCTGTTTCCAGAAGAGCGTTTCTGAAGGGTATCTGTCTGGTGTTAGCCGGGGCTGCTGTAGGCTTTGCCGCCGGAAATCTTTTTTCCGTACCAGCTGTCGGATGCCGGGAAAGTGAGCTCACTCCCCTGCCGGATACCGGTTTTCTCTCCCCGGACTCCGTTTCTCCCAGTGAAGATTCTCCAGTCTCTTCCACCCCTGTGGAAACGCCCTCTGCACCGCCGGAGAAATGGGTCTGCCTTACTTTTGATGACGGTCCCAGCAAGACGACGCCCGCCGTTCTGGAAGCGTTGAACTCTGCCGGGGTCCACGCCACCTTTTTTGTAGTCGCTACGGATTATAATGAAAAGTATCTCCCCCTTTTGTCCGAAGCTGCCGCTGCCGGGCATCAGATTGCCTTTCACTCGGCTTCCCACGAGTACAGCGACATCTACCGCAGTTCCGAAGCCTACTGGAAAGATATTGCACTGCTCCGGCAGCGAATTTCTCCTTACATTTCCGTCGAAACCATCCGATACCTGCGTTTCCCGGGAGGAAGCACCAACACCGTCAGCCGCCGCTATGGAGGGAAAAACCTGATGAAGCAGCTGAAACGAGAAGTGGAATCCCGAGGGCTCATGTGGGTAGACTGGAATGTCTGCGCCGAGGACGCCGTGGGCGGCAAGCCCAGCGCAGAGACCATTTACCGGAATGTCACTCGGGAGACCGGCAGTCAGACACAATGCATCGTCCTGATGCACGATTCTTCCACCACCCGCACCACGGCTGAAGCACTGCCGGACATTATCCGATGGTATCAGGATCAGGGCTTTGTCTTTTGCACCGTAGAGCAGGTCGTTCCGCTGAACCCCATCTCGTGAACGCCAAAAAGCGCAGGCCGATTTCAAAAACGGTCTGCGCTTTTCCTATGCTGTAGAATGCGAGAGAAGGGACTTGAACCCTCACTCCGAAGAACTGGTGCCTAAAACCAGCGCGTCTGCCATTCCGCCACTCTCGCACGAGAACATTATAAGTATAACAAGATTTTGCTCCGGAGTCAATCTCCGGATTCATAATCCGCCAGAAAAAGTACATACTATCCGCAGCAACTTTAGAAGGAGGCCCCCGATCATGCTGCACCCGGAACGTCAAACACACCGCCGCTGGCTCAAACTGATTGCAGCCTATCTTGCGGTGGGGGCTGCGGTAGCGTTGGGGTGGCTCTATTGCAGCCTGCCTGACCGGGTGTACCTGGAGCCGGGGCAGAGCCTTGCTCTTTCCCGCTTTTGTTATGTAGAACCTCTGAACGTTCTTGGTAGCCAGAACGCTGCTGCTACACAGGCAGTGGGCAGCTATCAGGCCACCCTCTCGTTAGGGGGCTGGCTTCCCATCAAAACCATCCGGACCGTGGTGACCGAGCGGCCTGAGGTAACCGTCTGCGGCACTCCGTTCGGCGTCAAAATGTTCTCTGAAGGCGCACTGGTGGTGGGATTTTCCGATCTGGAACGCTCCGACGGCGGCACATCGAACCCGGCCAAATCCGCCGGGCTGCGTCTGGGCGACCGGGTGATCCGGATCGGCGGTACCCCCACCGAGGATAACGACGCCATCAAAACTGCTCTGGATGCCGCAGATGGACAACCGGTGGAAGTGATCTATATCCGGAACGGCGAACAGCTTCAAACCACGTTGACCCCCTGCCGGGATGCATCGACCGGACAGTGGCGGGCCGGGATGTGGGTGCGGGACTCTTCCGCCGGGGTGGGCACCCTGACATTTTCCGACCCGGAAATGGGCGTGTTTGCAGGGCTGGGCCACCCCATCAGCGACAGCGACACCGGCGAAAGCATCGCCCTCCGGAGCGGCGAGATCGTCCCCTGCCAAATCACCGGGTGCAGCAAGGGAACCATCGGAAGCCCCGGTGAATTGAAAGGCCGTTTTCTCAGCTCCCATGCCATCGGCAGCATCCGGATCAACAGCGAGTACGGTGTCTACGGCGTAACCCGCACCCGCTTTTCGGGCCAGACGCTTCCCATTGCCTTTGCTCAGGAAGTCACCACCGGCGAGGCAGAGATCTGGACCACCACCCAAGGCGAATCCCCCAAGGCATACCGGATCCTCATCGAAAAGATCAGCGATGCGGACAAGCGTCGAAACATGGTTCTCCGGGTGACGGACCCTGCCCTGCTGGCTCAGACCGGCGGCATCGTGCAGGGCATGAGCGGAAGCCCTATTGTTCAGAATAGCCGTCTTGTCGGTGCTGTGACTCATGTTCTGGTCAACGACCCGACACGAGGCTACGGAATTTTTGCACAGACCATGCTGGAACAGGCCGAAATCGCCGCCGAAATGAGCTCGAATCACGCTATGGCAAAATAAACAAGTACTTTTCGACCAAAGTTGCCAAAATATGGCAAAATCAACTGTTGAACTATATGGAAAAATATGGTAAAATTCAAAGCGTTAAGGGAACTGCACACATTGGAGGAAAGTACGATGGACAAAGTAAGATTTTTGATGTCGGATACCAGTGCGGAAATTACGGAGGCCTGCCGTGAGGCACTGGAACAGAAAGGCGTTGAGGTGACCGTTGTAGAAAAAGACGGAACCAAAGTACTGCAAAAGATGCTCTCGGTACGGCCGCAGGTGGTTCTTTTGGACGCCTTTATGCCGGGGCTGGATGCGTTAGCCGTCAAGCAGAAATACAATGCTGCGGGCGAACGGCACACGACCTTCTTCGTGACCGGTGCCTTCCAGAGCGAGGAAATGGTACAGGAGCTTCTGGATGAAGGCTTTGCCTACTATTTCGTCAAACCTTTTGATGAAAATGTTCTGGCCAGCCGAGTACTCAAGGTCGCTCTTGGACAGGAAAAGCGGATCCTGCACACCAGCGTAGACAGCGATGAGCTGACGGTCACTGAGATCCTGCACCAGATTGGTGTTCCCGCCCACATCAAGGGCTATCAGTTCCTGCGGGATGCTATCCTGCTTACCATGAACGAGCCCGATTACATCAACGCCGTGACCAAACGCCTCTACCCGGAAATCGCCAAGCGCAACGCCACCACCGCCAGCCGTGTGGAGCGTGCCATCCGCCATGCCA
>CALDNF010000172.1 GCA_937917475.1 uncultured Faecalibacterium sp. | reverse complement strand
TTTCCGTTCCGATCCAGTTCCGGGCTGTATGTCCATGTCTGGTATCCGTTCATGAACAGCCGTTCGTCTGCATCCATTGTCCACGGCAGTTCTGCTGTGATGTGTTTCAGCGTCCCGGCAGGCAGGTCAGCGGCCAAGTGCAGCGCACCATCATTCTCTGCGACCGTACAGCTGCCCTTCTGTGCGCCGCCGGAAGTTTCCGCATGCCAGTGCAAAGTTTTATTCATGGTGCATTTCCTCCCCGTGGAGCTGCGCACTGATCTCGGCAGCGCGTTCATCGGTCAGGATGAACTTGCGCTGGAACAGCACCAGCGCACCAGCCAGCACCAGCATGGGCAGAATGGTCATCATCAGGCGCAAGCCCAACAGGGTGCCTGCGCTCTGCGTGGCCACAGGACCAGTCTCGTCCGTATTTCCCACAAGTCCGATGAGATCCAGTCCGATACCGGTCAGGAATACCGCCACGCCGGAAGCCGCCTTGACCACGAAGGTCTGCATGGAGAAGATGACGCTCTCCTCCCGACGACCGGTCTTGAGCTGGCCGTAATCCACGCTGTTAGAAAGGAACAGGGTCGTCAGCACGCTCAGCATACCGTTGCAGGCAAACACCACCACGCCCGGAATGCACAGCAATGCCAGGCTGTGGGACAGGCCGGTCAGACAGAACGCCAGCAGTGCGCCATAGCCGCACAGTGCCAGCACAAGGCTGAGATGGAACACCTGTATGCTGCTGAATTTTTTGCGCAGAAGCGGATAAAGCACCATCATCCCCAAGATCTGAGCCGCACCGCCTACGGTAGAGAACAGCGTGTAGGTTGCCTTCCAGCCTTCGCCGCCAAAATCGTATTTGAAGAAATAGATGATGAAGTTGGAGGTCAGGTACAGTGCCGAGTTGATGAGTACGATGCTGCCGACCACCACCATGGCCTGATCGTTATTGAACAGTGCGGTGAACATTTCTTTTACGGTGGCGGTCTTCATCTCGCTGGGAGTCATTTCTCTCATGGAAATGCAGCACACCAGCTCGGTCACTGCAAAAATCACCGCCACGATCAATGCCACCCAGCGGAAGCCAGTCCGCTCGCTGTCGCCGCCAAGAATGCCAACCAACAGCATGGTGAACATGGCGATGAGGGCTGAACCAACGCCCGCACAGGTGCGGCCCACCATGGAGAGATTCTCCCTGTCTTTTGGGGTGCGGGTCACGGCGGGGATCATAGACCAGTATGGAATATCCATCATGGTATAGGTGACGCCCCACAGGATGTACACCACGCTGAAGTAGACCATCAGTGCCGCTTCGCCCATCACCGGGGCCGCAAACAGGGCGTAGAGCACCAGTGCGTTGAGCAGTGTGCCGGAACAAATCCATGGCCGGAAACGTCCCCAGCGAGTGCGGGTCTTTGCCACCAGAACGCCCATAAAGGGGTCGTTGAAGGCATCAAAGAACCGGGCTGCCATGAGCACCAGTCCCACAAAGCTTGCCGAAAGCCCCAGTACATCCTGATAGTAATACATGACGTAAGACGCTGACAGGGCATACACCATGTCCTTGCCCACAGCACCAATGCCAAATGCGGATTTCTGTTTCAGAGTCAGTTCCATACAGCATCCTCCTTTTCCACTGTGAAGTGTACCATGACGGGTTCTGTCTGCGGTGCAGAGATCGTCAGCACCGCTTCACCAGCTGTTCCCGTTGTACGCAGATAGGTTCCGGTCATGCCGCCTTCGGCCACCGCCGTCTGCGGACCGACAAGGGCAGCGTCTCCTTCCATGGCAAACTGCACCGGCAGCTGCGCATACACCGCCGGATTTCCGTTTTCATCCAGAATCCGCACCCGGACAGCCGCCATATCGTAAGTATCTTTTTCCCGGAGGGTCGTCCGGCTGACCCGGACTTCCAGATGCAGCTTTGCACTGGGGCAGAGGGTCACGCTGCGCACCACGGTGCCGTCTTGCACGGCATCGAACCGCCAGCGAGTGGCTTCGCCGCCCCAGTTGCCCACATATTTACCGTAAAGCGCCACGCCATCTGCAAAGCTCATTTTGTAGCGCAGCATACACCAGCCCAGTTTGAGTTTGTAGGAAAGCGGCAACCCGGCCAAGCCATACCTTCCGGCTGCCAGCAGACAGTCCCGCAATATCGCCGCTTTGGACTGCGAAAAATGGTCCTGCGTTTCCAGCAGTTCGCCAATGGTGTCGTCCACCACAAACGGTGGATGCGGCAGAGCTGTCCACTCGCTGCGGTGCAGATCAGTCACGAACACGTCGTTTTTGTACAGCTTGACCTGTTCCGCATTGCTGAAGGCATAAACCTCTCCCAGCTGCCCAGCGGGGCTGTCGCCAATGTCCATGGAAGAACTGATCTCCAGTACCGGGTCAGTATCCCCCTGACTGGCATAGACCGCTGCCGCCAGCTTCGGGTTGCGGAAGCTGTCCAGTACGCCATGATAGCAGATGCGGTCCCCGGAGCCGAAATCCTTGTGGGTCTGGTAGTCGAACATACACCAGCCAAAGCACCCGGCGTGCTCACTGCTGGCATAGGCGGCATTCTGTACCCGGACGTGCCGCAGGGCGTGTTCCTGCCGGTGGGGCCCATCATCGAAGGCTTTGGTGGGGTACATGTGGCCGTTGCACTCCGAGATGAGCAGGGCTTTGCCCATATCCGGCGTGACGTCTTTTTTCTTTTTGGCGCCGGGCGTTACACCATTGTGGGAGAAATCGTTGTAGGCATAGACATCTTCCAGCAGATGGCTCTTTTCCAGATACCGCACACCGGAGGTAGCACGGCTTGGGTCCAGCTGGTGGGCAATTTGGTTGGTGCGGGTGTAGAAGGCATCATCGTCCACGCTTTCATTGATGCGAACGCCCCACAGGATGATGCTGGGGTGGCTGCGGTTTTGCAGGAGCATCTCCCGCAGCATCTCGCAGGCGGCATCCTTCCAGTTGTCGTCACCGATGTGCTGCCAGCCCGGCAATTCAGTGAACACCAGCAGACCTCGCCGGTCGCACTCGTCCAGAAAATATTGGCTTTGGGGGTAGTGACTGGTGCGCACGGCGGTACAGTGCAGCTCCTCCTGCAAAATACGGGCATCCTCCCGCTGCAGGCTTTCCGGTGCGGCATAGCCGATGTAAGGGTAGCTTTGGTGTCGGTTCAGACCCCGCAGAAAGGTCTTTTTGCCGTTGAGGTAGAAGCCATCCGCCCGGAACTCCGCCGTGCGGAAGCCAAACGTCACCTGTCTGCGGTCGATGGGCTGTCCGGCTGCGTTCAAAAGTTCTGCCATGGCATGATGCAAAACCGGATGCTCTGTATCCCACGGCTGTGCGTCCGGGACGGAAAGCTGCATCTTTCCGGTTTCTGCTGCCTGTGCGGTCTGCTCTGCCAGCAGGGTTCCGTCTGCGGTCTCCAGCCGGATGCGGACCGCCACGGCTGCGGATGTAAGCTCTGCGGTCCACTGCACCACCGCCTCATGCAGGGTGGGCGTGTAGATGAATAGGTCGGTCAGGCGGCTTTCTGCCGTAGCTTCCAGCCAGACCTCTCGGTACAGCCCACCGTAGGTCAGGTAATCAATGACAAAACCAAAGGGCGGAATGGTCGGGTCTTCCCGGGTATCCAACTGCACGGTCAGCAGGTTTTCACCCTCCCGATCCACAAGGTCGGTGATCTCCACTGCAAAGCCCGTATAGCCGCCCCGGTGCTGCCCGGCAACCTTGCCGTTGACCCACACCACCGCCTGATGAGCGGCTCCATCGAACCGGACAAACAGCCGGGGCGCAGCCTGTACCGGCGGCACTCGGAACCGCTTGCGGTAGCCGCAGACCATCTCGTAATCGGCAGGAGAGGCATAGTGTAGCGGCACCTCCCGGCAGGTATGGGGCAAGCGGACGACTTCCTGTTTTGGTACAGGCAGCCCCTTGCCAAAGGCCTTTGTCCAGTGTCGTGTAAACTCCCAGTCATCGCAGAAACTGTATTTCATCGCGGCAGCACCCCTTCCAATAAAATCGAGATCATCTCTTCCAGCACCGTAGAATAGCTCACCCCACTGTCGGCAAGACTGCGATCCGCTAGAAAGTTTTCAATGGACGCGGTGATCATCTGCCGCAGCACTTGCAAAGATACCGGGCGGATCACACCCTCCCGCATAGCCTGTTCCAGCAGATTCATGGTAGGTTCCCATCCGCTCTCCAGATGGCTGCGCACCTGTGCCGCCACTGCCGGGTATTTTTCGTCCAATTCCCTCATTTGCCGCAAGTCCAATGCGGTATATTCCTCCGGCATGGCAATGATGACTGCCCGGAGTTTTTCTTCCAGTGTGCCATCACTATTCAGGATTTCCTGTTTGCATCGGTGAATGTTCTCAAAGGCATGATCCACCATGGCAAGCAGAAGCACCTCCTTGGACGGATAAACCGTATAGATCGTCTTTTTGCTGATGTGCAGCGGCTCTGCCAGCTGTTGCATGGTGAAATGCAGCCCTTGTTGACGGAACAACTGCATCGCCTGCGTGCGCACCAGCGCATCGAGCTTTTCCTGCATGAGCGTCCTCCCTATGGAAACTGTATTTGTCTTTCTGGTTTCCATTCTAGTGCGGAAACCGAGCCAAATCAAGTGGTTTCCGCATTTTCTGCGTTCTGCCGAGAAAGTGCAGATGTTTTGCAGCAGAATGACAAAAAGAACCCCGGCGTGCCTTGAAAGCCGCCGGGGGTTTTGCGTGCAGGAGCTTTTCTGCGGGGAGAAAGCGTGGTATACTGAGGGCGGAAAAATCGAAATTTATGGAGAGGCAAAGAAACTGATAAAATGCTTCGCAAGGAAAATTGTAAGGCAAGGGTTGCTTATTTGAATGGTTCGAAGGCTGCTGAAACACCACCGGTCGAGCTGATTCAGAAGTTGTTTTCATAAAGTAGGGTGCACCGAATGACGCAGCTGTTTGCTTGCAGGCAAGGCGATTTTCCGCAGCGGCAAGCCCTCGTCAAAACTCCGGGTGCCATTCATCCTGGATGCCAATGTCGGCGCAGACGATTTTTCCGCACAGCGGCGCAGAAGATTCTGCCATATGCAAAGGTTTATAGCTGTCGAAGGTTACGGTCAGATCCGCATGGGCAGCACCCTCGGCTCGTTCAATTTCCTTCATCTGCGCAGCCGTCACAATGCGATGTTTCATGTTGGCACCTTCTTTCCAGCTCTATTATAATGGATGGGACTGTTTGGAACAAGATGAAAGATATCGGTGCATAGAATCTGCCCCCGGAGAGCTGTAACAAGCCATCTGAGGACATTTTTGCTTTTTTGCTATCTTTTTCGCAAGGGAAAAGCATGGTATACTGAACGCAACGAATCCAAAGCGATAAACTGGGAGGTACCGTTATG